>NZ_JAKMSK010000010.1:0-76598 GCF_025772605.1 Campylobacter sp. CNRCH_2016_0050h
AACCAAAACCTGAACCAAAACCTGAACCAAAACCTGAACCAAAACCTGAACATGATAACTCTCAAATAATAGTCAAGCCTATTATAAAAAACAATGCATATAATACTCAAAATAGCACCATAGGACAAGCATTAAGAAGCATTAGAATGATGGATAACTTAAATGAAAACTATAAAAATTATTTTATTTTACTAGATAATGCAGATAAAAAAATCGTTCAAAGTAGTCTAAAAAGCTTGGAATCAAATGATTATTTATCCAATTCAATCCAATTATTAAACACCTACAGTAATTTCGGACAAAATAACATGCTCTCAACTCTTAATCCAACTTTCATAAATACACCTATGGAGGATATTAGATTAGCTAGTAATACTTATCCGACAAATTTATTATATCAAAGTGATATAGCTAATTTCAATTTTTATGATAATCAAACATATATCTTCCAAATGGGACCTAATTTTAAAAAAATATATGGTAATGATTTTCATGGAAGCTCCTATGGACTCAATCTTAGCGTAGGAAAAGAAATTAATTCTTCAATGTTCGCAACGCATTTAAGTACTTCATATTCTAATGTTGATTTTTCAACATCTAATATCAAAACAAAAAACGCAAATTTATCAAGCAATTATATTTTGAATTTAGAAAATTTTAAAATTTTAAGCGGTATTGGCATAGGATTATACTCAAGCAACATGCAAAGATATATACTAAATTCAGATACTTTAAAAGGAACATATAATGGATTGATAACTTCTACCCAATTAGGTGTAGCAAAAGAATTTAGTTATAATAAAAATTTAAATTTAACTCCTTTGGTATATTTTAATTACAATTATTTTCAACAAAATGCATTTAGTGAAAGCGGTGGAATTTTTTCAAAATCTTACGATAGCATAAAACACAACAGCACATCTTTAGTTTTAGGGATTACTTCTTCTTATGTATTACCAAATTTAGATGAAAATAAAAATACTATAACAGGTTCTATATTGTATGAAAAAAGATTAACAGGAAAAAAGATAAGCAATAATGCAAATTTTATTGATTTTAAAAATCAAAAATTTAAACAATACTATGATTTAGATACTAACTTACTCAACATTAACCTTGGACTAAATTTCAAACCAAATAAAACATTCTTTTTTGATATAAAATTATTAAATGAAATTTATAAAAATCAATATAATGTTAATTTGGTGTCAAATTTTGGATTTAATTTTTGATTAAACAACTTAAAAAGGAAAAGAATGCAGATTATAAAATCATTTTTTAAAGGAATTGGAAAAACCATTTCTTATATCAACACTTATTTTAAAACCTTTGTGTTTTTATTTATCGTGTTTTTAATCCTTACTCCAAGCGGGGATAATGCCAAACTTTCTAATGCAAACCTAGCTCAAATTAATCTTAAAGGCGAAATTAGCGATGCGAGCAATCTTTTAGAACAAATTTACAAAGCCAAAGACGATAAAGCTATAAAAGGAGTTTTGCTTTTTATAGATAGCCCTGGTGGAGCTTTTGCACCAAGCATGGAAATAGCTTTAGCTATACAAGATCTTAAAGCTAAAAAACCTGTGGTAGTCTATGCAGGTGGAACTATAGCAAGCGGAAGCTACCTAAGCGCGGTGGGAGCTGATATGATCATCGCTAATCCTGCTAGCTTTGTAGGATCTATTGGGGTAATTATGCAAGGCTTTGAAGTAAGTGAGCTTGCACAAAAACTTGGTATAAATGAGCAAACCATCAAAGCAGGAAGCTATAAAGAAGCAGGAACTTTCATGCGTAAATGGAGCAAAGATGAAAAAGACTTTTTGCAAAATTTAGCTAATCAAAGCTATGAACTTTTCACGCAATTTGTCGCTAAAAATCGCAAGCTAGATTTAAATCAAACAAGCTCATGGGCTGATGCGAAAGTGTTTTTAGCAAATGAGGCTTTAAAATTAAAACTCATTGATAAAATAGGCAATTACGAACAAGCCAAAAAAGAGTTAGAAAAACTAGCCAAAGTGCAAAACCCTATCTGGCAAAAAGAAGATGCTATAGATAAGTTTTTAAAACGATTAGAAGAGCAAAGTGCTAGCTTTTTTGCTAACACTTTAGCGCAATTTTTCACACAAGTAAGCTCACAAAAAATCTACTAAGATTTAATAATCTCATAAAATCCATAAGTATCATTTTCTAAAAAGCCTTTGTATAAAGGCTTTAGCTTTAAATCTAACTTAACATTTTCAAAGGTATTTAAATTCGAGCTTGAAAAAATCAAAAGCATATCTAACTCATCTTTAAAGGCTTTTAAAAAGTTCTCCCCACCCTCATACATGATAAACTTTGCTTCACTAGGAATGCTTGTAAAAATTTCTCTTTTGGGCACGCTAAATAAAGGAATGTTTAAATCAAAACTTTCTAAATTTTGACGGCTTAGTATGCATAAATTTGGTGCTTTAGCCTGAACTAACCTTGCATCTAAAATAGGCCTATCATGCCTTATAGTTTCTCCACCTACTACTAGCAAATCAAGCTTTGAGCGTAATGTGTGAGCATAGGTTCTACTTGCTTTAGAACTTACTATTTTACCATAAGCAGAGCCATTTAAAGAAAGGGCTAGTTTAAAAAATTTAAAACTTGATTTTTGCCATTTTAAAAAAGGCTTTAAAAGCTCTTTGGCTCTTTGCTCGCAAATTCCCATGTGAACTTTTATGCCTTGATCTTTTAAAAACTCTGCTCCACCGCTTGCGAGCTTATGCTCATCCTTAGTAGCGATAAAAACTTCACTAAAACCAAGTGCGCTAAAAAGTTTCGCACAAGGTGGGGTTTTACCCTGATGATTGCAAGGTTCTAAACTCACATAAGCACTAGCGCCTTTTAATAACCCTTGATGATTTTGACAAATAAACTCATGCAAATCATTTGCATTTTGTGGTAAATCTAAATTTGGATTAAGCACTTTTAAGGCTTTACTCACTGCTTCAAGCTCTGCATGAGCCTTACCTGCTTCTTTATGCGCTTCTATACTTAAAATTTTGCCATTTTTATCTAAGATTACACAACCTACGGCTGGATTGGGGTAGGTCAAAAGCTGATATTTCCAAGCTTCATCTATGGCTAAATTCATATAAAATTCGTGATTCATATTACCTTCTATAATTTTATTTTTTAAAATATAGCAAAATATATTAACACTAATCAATAAATAATCAATATAATAAAATTAATATAATTAATTAGGAATAATATGATTTGGACTATTATAAATATAATATTTGCAATATTTTTATTCAGTATTTTTTGGAAACCAATATTAATAATATTAGTTATAGTTGGAATCTTATTTTTAATATACTATTGTTTTTGGTATATTCTTTTAATTGTAATTATTTTAGCTTTTGCAATATTTGGAGAGCATCTTATAATACCTATAATGTTTACTCTATGTACAATAATAATCATAGGAATTTTATATTATATTTACACGAAAATTTTATCTTTAAAAAATTATCACCCAAAAACAAAAGATGAATTAAAAGAATTGATCGAAGATGAAATTAATTTAAAAGATATAGACACCCGCTTTATCACAGATATGAGCGAATTATTTAAAAATTCTACAAGAAGTGATTTTAAAGGATTAAAATATTGGGATGTTTCAAATGTAAAAAGCATGACTTCAATGTTTGAAGGTTGTGAAAATTTTAATCAGGATTTATCGAGTTGGGATATTTCTAAAGTAAAAAATATGGATTTTATGTTTGAAAATTGCGTTAATTTTAACCAAGACTTATCTAATTGGGATACAAGTAAAGTTGATTATATGCATAAAATGTTTAGAAACTGCCATAAACTTGACAAAAGCATTGCACAAAAATGGAAACTAGATCAAGATTACTTGTTTTAAAAAGGCAAAGGTGCAAAAAATACCTTAAGCTTTACATGCTCATCACAAGCTTTTAAAAAACCTTGTGCTAAAAACTTAATATCTTTAGTTTTTAATTTCTCTCTTAAGTCAAAAGTTCTCTCACATAGAGGGTAAATAAGATAAATTTCCTTTATCTCGTATTTATTTGCATAAGCAAACATTTGATATAAATCACTTTGCGATATACCATGCTTTTTCTCATCTTCACTATCATCTGGAATTTTCCATTTTGCATCTAAAATCATTTTATTTTCTATACATAAATCAGGCTTTAACATAAAACATTTTTCATCATTTTTTGAGATTAAATACTTTCCACTACTTTTGGTTTTTATATTTTTGCTAGGATTAGCAAGTTTAAACATATAAGCCACATAGTTTTCAAAAAGTTTTTCCATAGGAAAAAGTAAAGCAAAGGCTTCGTTTTTACCTTTATATGGAGCAAAGCTTTGATTTTGTAAAAATATCTTACACCAAGAAAGTATATTTTCATAATAATCAAAATGTCTTGAAATTTTAAAACTAAAATCTTTTTCATAATTTTTAGAAAATTCTACCTCATCAAGCATTTGCATAGCTTTGATGATTTTAAATTTATTCAAGCTTGTTTTGGATTTTAAAAAATTTAATGTTGATTTTATCAAACGATTTGGTGCTATGTCTAAAACAAATTCATCGCTACTTGTGAAAAATCTTTCTTTGTGTATTAAATTTGATTTTATATGCTCATTGAATAGTAATTTTCCTTTTAAGAAAGCTCTGTTTTCTTCGCTACTTACATAAGATCTCATCAAACCTTTTTTATACACACTATCAAATTCATCTAAAAACATCGTGATAAAAATCTCAAACAAAGACATTTTAGAAACTTGCAAAGAAGAGATATTGCTATTTTTAAACGGAGAATTTTTTAAAGTTTTTAGCATGTTGATTAAAAGAATACTAGGATTAATCTCACAATCTTTTTTATAAAAATCATCATTTTTAGAGATATTTTCTAATTCGTAGTATTTTTTTTAATTTTTCTTTATCGTGTTTTGAATTAGTATCTTCTTTTGATTTTTCTTTACATTTACTTGATAGTTTATCTTCTTCTAATTTTTCCAAATTCATGCATTTTGGCAAGATCTCTAAAACACCACTTTTAGTCTGTATAATGCCGACATAATTTTTAGCTTTTAAGGTGTTTTTATTTTTAAAGCCTAGAAGACTTTTTCATTATTTTTTGCAAAGTCTTCTAGCTCTTTATAAAATATTTCAGTCTTTTCTTTGAAAATTTCTTTTAAATCTTCTTTAGAAAAAGCTTGATATTCGATGATAGAAAAAGTGTTAATTGTTTTCATTATTCATATATTTTTTTAAAAGTAGCTTCATCCCATTTTTGACTATCACTAAACTTATAAATAACCTTATCACTTTCTATAAAATCTGTCATATTTTTCAAATAACCACTATTTATATCTTGTTTTTCTAACATACCATTTTTATTTAAAACCGCGTCAATCAATGCATAATCATTATAAAAATACTCTTGCAATAATGGGATAATTTTATTTTGAAAAACATTTTTTAATTTCTCTAAACTATCAATGCCTATAAAAAATGCGTGCCCTATAGTCTTTTCTCTATCTAGCAAGTATTCTATGCGAGTATTAATAGCTTTTAATAATTCTTGCAAATTAACACCTTCGCAATTATCTGACAAAACATTAGGTTTAGGCATCATCTCGATAAATTCAAAGCGTCTTCGCAAAGCTGTATCAAGAGAAGTTATACTTCTATCAGCTGTATTCATAGTGCCTATGATATAAACATTTTTAGGCACTCCAAATTCATCTTTACTATAAGGCAAAGTTACCTTTAACTCTTCTTCTTTACCTATTCTTTTGCTAGGTTCTATTAAAGTAATAAGCTCACCAAAAATCTTACTTACATTACCACGATTAATCTCATCTATGATTATTATATAAGGTTTTAAAGAATTATCGTTGTTTTTCTTATTTTCATTCTTTGCAGTTGATTGTTTTTCATATGCTTTAAATTTTTTCACTAAATTAAAATAATAAGTATGAGTTCTATCGGCATAATCTCTATCAAATACTTTTTTAAACATTTCAGCAGCATTATTAAATTCATCTTTGTGTTTTAATAATTCCATAAATATAGATATACTTAAATTAAAATTTCCATCAAATCTCTCTACTCCTTCACTATAAATCATAACCGTTTTATCATTGATATCAACAACAAAGAAATTTCCACCCTTTGTTTTACCAATAGGCTCATTTGTTTCCAAAAGCCAATTTAAAAAATTTTCAACTTTTTCCTTTAATTCTATTTTTTTATTTAACTCATCTATATTTAAGATACTATTCTCATAATTATCCAAAGCTTTTTTACAAAGTTCTTTAAAAATTCCGTCTTTTATTTCGTATTCTACTTCCTTAGAATTTTCTTTGCTATCTATATGAGGCTTTATACCTTCTACAAATTCTTCATATCCATAGCTTTGATGAAAAGTAGTAAAAACTATTTGCCTATTTTTTACATATTCATCAAATTTTGCTTTTTTCTCATCTCTATCTTTATTTGCTAAATTTTCACCCAATATCTCCAAAGCTTTATCTATAGTATGATAAGTTTTTCCTGTCCCTGGAGGTCCATAAAGAATTTGATTTAAAGGTGGATTTTGATTTTCATTTGGTGTTTTTTTCATTTTCAAAAAATGCTCTTTGTAAAATTTTTCATTTTCACTTTGCTTAACTACACTAAGATTTGAGCTACTTAATATATCTCCAAATAATGGTTTAGCATATAAATCATCTTCATTTTTACTTAAAACACTATATTCTAAAAACCTATTTAAAGAATATAGCCCAACAGCATCAGCACTCGTTATAACTTTTATCTTTTGATTTTTTATTTCTACTTTAAATTCTTTCTCGCCGCCTCTTGTTTTCAAATACTTAACCATATCTTTTGAAACATAATTTTTATAAGCATTGACATATTTTACAAATTCCAAATAGTGAGAATTAATGCAAGCATGCGGACAACCTTTTCCGCTCTTAAAATTATATTCTTGTAATAATCCATCTTTCAGTTCAAATGACAAATTTATTAAAACTTCCATAGAGTTTATTTGAAATGTATCAAAATCATCTCTATTAACAATATTTAATCTTTTGCATTCTTTAATTGCATATTTTGCTGTATTGATATATTGATTAACAGTCTTTAATCTTTTTTCCAAAAATATTCTAAAAATTTTTTCGTTTGAGTTTTCTATTTGTGCTTGTATTTTATTTCCATTTGAAAAGTGAAATTCAACAACATTCATACTATTTTCCTTTAATCCACAATTGCAAAAAATTTACAATTTTTATAATATCTATAAAAATATTCACTATCTTTATGCATAGTTTTTAAATAATTAAAAACAGGCGAAGTCCATTTATAACCTTGACTTTTTGTATGAAATTCATCTATTAATTTATCATCTTGATAAACATATACACTCATGCCGCCATTTTTTACAACTGCTTCTTTAAATTCATCTTCATCTTTTGGAAAATGATAATACACATTGCCATTTTTATCTTTTTTGCTTATATTATAATCATATTTATTTTCAAGCATTATACGCCTTTTTGTTTTTGTATTTAAATTTAATTATATAAAAAATAAGTAAAAATTTAGAATTCTAAATTTTTACCATTGTATGAAGGTTTTAGCTTTTCTTATGTCGCTAAAATTTATAGTAGTTTTTTCTTGAGTTTCTAAATTTTCTAAAATGATATTTTCATCATCTACGGCGATGATTTTTGCTTCGATTTTTTCTTTTTCACTAGTTGTGATTTTTACAAGTTCGTTAATGCTTTTTGCAAAATGTTCGATTTTGCTAAGTTTTCTCTCAAGCCCACAGCTTGATACTTCTAAAAAATACTCCCCACTCACAGGTGGCTCTACATCAAAAATAGGTGATAAAATCTCACTAAGCTTAGCGCAATCATCAAGCCCTACTCCACCTTCTTTTTGCACATAAATTCTATAAATTTTTCTACCATTTTCACTTACTAGCTCATCATCATAAAAGCTAAGCCCTGCTTCTTTACAAAGTGCTTCAAGATTCATTTTGTTCCTTTTTGATTTTTTCAAATAAAGCATCCATATAGTTTTGATACTCTAATCTATCATCAAATTTAAAGTGAAAATTCGGACATCTATACCACCCTTGCTCACTCATGCAGTAATTTTGCAAAGCACGGGCGGCTTTTTTGAGTTGGTTGAGTATAATTTCTTGCTCTTGGGTATTAAAAAACATTTTATCTAAATACACAAAAGCATCGTATCTGCCTTTTTTACACTCTACATCCACTACGCACAAATTTTTTAAAGCTTCGTTGTCTAAATTTGCTAAAGCTTCTGGTATAAGTTCTTTTAAAATGCTTTCTGTGCGTAGCTTTTTGATTTCGGCTGGGTTCATAGGCTTACTTGTTCCTCAACTTCTTTGTAACTTTCTATATAATCCCCCACTCTCATATCATTACAACCTTCTATGCCTACACCGCATTCATAGCCTTTTGCAACTTCTCTTACATCATCTTTAAAGCGTTTGAGTGAGCTTACATTACCTTCAAATACCACAACCCCATCTCTAATGAGCCTGATTTTCGCACCACGATTGATCGTGCCTTCTGTTACCATACAACCTGCGATTTGTCCTAGTTTTGGCACACTGATCACTTGGCGAATTTCAGCTTGACCAAGTTGTTCTTCAGAGATGATAGGACTCATCATACCACCTAGTAAGGCTTTTACATCATCAAGCAAGTTATAAATAACATTATAAGTTTTTATCTCTACGCCTTTATCTTTAGCGCGTTCTTTGATCTCACCAGTTGGGCGTATATTAAAACCTAAAACGATAGAGTTTTCACTCGCACTTGCAAGCTCTATATCACTTTGAGTAATACCACCTACCCCACTATGGATGATATTAACCTTGATCTCATCATTTTTGAGTTTTTCTAAACTCGCCTTAATCGCTTCAAGCGAACCTTGCACATCTGCTTTTAAGATCACAGGAAGAGCTTTTAAATTGCCTTCTTTGATTTTTGCACCAAGCTCATCTATACTTACTTTAGTAGATTTGCTTAGTTCTTTTTGGCGGTTGTATTCATGGCGTTTATTAGCATATTCTCTTGCTTGTTTATCGCTATCTACGGCTATTAGAGTTTCTCCTGCATCGGCTACTTCACTAAGACCTATGATCACTCCGCACTCACCTGGACCTATTTCTTTTAAAGCTTTGCCTTGATCATCACTCATAGCACGCACTTTACCATAAGCTTCCCCTGCTACGACTGTATTTCCTACTCTTAAAATACCATTTTGCACGATGATAGTAGCCACAGGACCTCTACCTTTTTGCACTGAAGATTCTATAATACTTGCTTTAGCATGGGCTTTTGGATTTGCTTTAAGCTCTAAAATATCAGCTTGTAATAATACAATTTCAAGTAAATCCTCTATACCATCACCTTTTTTAGCTGAAACTGGCACAAATTCATGGCTTCCGCCCCATTCTACTGGCATGATGTCCATTTCTGCTAGTTGGGTTTTTACCATGTCAGGATTTGCGTTTTCTTTATCCATTTTATTAATAGCAATGATGATAGGTACATTAGCTGCTTTTGCATGATTGATCGCTTCTTTAGTTTGTGGTTTTACCCCATCATCTGCAGCTACTACGATAATAACAATATCCGTTATACTAGCTCCCCTTGCACGCATAGCAGTAAACGCCTCATGGCCTGGAGTATCGATAAAAGTGATTTTTCTACCATTTTTTTCCACCATGTAAGCACCAACATGCTGAGTGATCCCACCTGCTTCGCCACTTGCAATGCGTGATTTTCTTATATAATCAAGCAAAGAAGTCTTACCATGATCCACATGCCCCATGATAGTGATAACCGGAGCTCTTTGGCTTAAATTTTCTTCTGTTTGGTTTTCATCATAATCTTTTACATAATCAAACTCATCAGCTTCATCGATAATATTAATCTCCACACCAAATTCAGCTGCAAGAATTTCTATAGCATCCTCATCTAAAAAGTCATTTTTAGTCGTCATCATGCCAAGCATGAAAAGTTTAGAGATAACTTCTCCGGTGTTTTTACCAAGTTTTTCAGCAAATTCATACACACGAATTTCTTTAGGTATACTTACACTTGTTATAGCTTCGCTTTCTTTTTTCTCTACTTTTTTAGGTGGTTTTTTACGACTTCTTCTTTGTATACCACCCTCGCCAAATGGATTGATAGAATTATTTAAAGATTGCTTTAAGATATTTGGTTGTTTTTTGTTTGCTGGTTGTGCTGGTTTGTTTTCTTTTACACTAAAATCAGGTAAAACTACCATATCATCATCTTCTAAAGAAATATCAGCAAAGTCTTTATCTCCTAAAAGATCCATTTTAGTAGTGCTTTCTTTTTTACTTGTCGCAGGATGATTTTTCTTTTCTTTTTTCTTTCTTTTTAAATTCTCATCTGAATTTGAAAAAATCATACTAAGGCTCAAACCTTGAGTATTTTGTATATTAGATTTTTCTTCATTGTTTATTTGGTTTTCTTTACTTTCTTCTTTTTTCTTTTTAACGATAACTAAACCTCTTCTTTTAGCTAAATTTAAATTAGAGCCTAGTTTTTCATCGAATTTAATTTCTTCTTTTTTTTCCTCTAATGCTTCATTTTTAATAGGATTTTCAGGTTGCTTTTCTTCTTTCTTTTCATTTGTTGTTTTAACAGGAGTTTTTGTTTCTTTTTTAGTAGTTTTTTTCTCTTCTTTTTTGCTTTCTTCTTTTTTAGTAGTAGTTTTTTTAGTCGCACTTTCTTTTTTAGGCTTTGCCACTTTTTTTACCACATCTAGTATTTCACCTGATTGTACATATTGATAAATCGCTTCTGCGATTTCAGAAGATACTTTTTTGTTAGGGGATTTTATATCCTCTAAGCCTATTTCATTGGCTTTTTCTATAATTTCTTTACTAGTATATCCTAACTCTTGAGCGATTTCGCTAATCTTTACATCTGTCATTAAAAAATATCTCCTTTAAATCCTGCTGATTTATACTGCCATAAAAATTGCCTTTGCAAGCTCTCATAAAAGCCTTTTGCAATGTTTTTTCATCTTTTTCAAAACATGGATTACAAATATATAAACTCCTACCAAATTCCACTTTAGTGATAATTTGAGAATTTTTTATTTGAAATTGATGCAAACTTTGCTTTTCATAACGACCTTTGCAAACAATGCACATTCTAATGGGTATATGGTTTTTCAAAATTATATCTTTTTTTTGGAATTTTTAGCAAATTTTAAAGCCCTCATCATCAAATTCTAAAAGCTCAACTCTAAATTTAGCAAATTTATTTTTGATTTTTTCTTTGATTTGTTTAGCATCATCTTTATAAGCTAGAGTGAAAAAACTCGAACCTGAGCCTGAAAGCGTGCTCATGAGAGCATTATTATCTAAAGCTAATTTTTGTACTTCAAAAAGCTCAGGTAAAAGTTTCATTCTTTGATTTTGATGAAGTTTGTCTAAACTTGCATATTTCAACATGTCATATTTTTTTTCTAAAAAACAAGCTGTTAAAAATGAAGCATGACAAAGATTAAAAACAGCATCTTCTAGATTAATTTTTTTAGCTAAAACTGTTCTTGATTTTTGAGTATTCATCGCTACATTTGGTATAGTTATAACAGCTTGTAAGTCTTTATCTACTTCTTTTTTTATAGCTAAGACTTTTTGATTGTGATTTAATGCACACACAAAACCTCCAAGAGCTGCTGGAGCTATGTTATCTGGATGATTTTCATATTTTAAAGCTTCATTTAAAATGATATTTTTATCTGCTTTAAATCCGCTTAATTCATAAGCACAAGCAATAGCTCCAATTATTACAGCAGAAGAACTTCCCATACCTCTTGCTAAAGGGATATTATTTTGAAAAACAAAACGAAAATTATCTTTTTTACCGCTAAGTCTTTGATAAATTTCATAAAAAATATTAACAAAAGTATTATTTTTTTTAAGATAGATATTATTTTCACCTTCTCCATGTATGTTAATACTAAAAAATTTAGATTTTTCAACTATAGTTTGATTAAAATGTTTTAAACTCAAGCCCAAACAATCAAAACCAGGACCTAAATTTGCACTTGTCGCAGGAACTAAAATTTTCATTTTTTACCTTAATTAATTGCATCTAAAACATAAAAAGGTGTATTTTCTTTGCTTAAATTTAAACCTTTTAAACTTTGAGGCATAAAAAAACTTCCTGCTTGTGTCTTCTCTAAAATAATTTCACCATTGTCTTTTTTTACAAAACATAAATGTTTGTTTGCAGGTATAGGAGTGTTGTTATTTAACTCAAAAGCACTGATTGCTTTTAAAGGAATGTTTTTGACTATGGCTAATGTCTCAAAAGAAACATAAGAAATTTTTATACCCATGTAAGAACCTGGCCCATGTACATAAATAAGCTTTTCAAACTCATATTGTGAAAGTAATTCTTGCAATATTTTTGGTAAAACCTCGCTAACTTTTAAATCACTTTCAATGGTATTTAGCAATAAATCATTTTCATAAATACCAAGCATTAAAGGTTTTACTATGGCATTTAAAAGCAAAGTAACCTTTTTTATGCAAAAACCTTTTCGTAAACCTTATGTGTGCTTTTTTCTAAGCTTACCACTTCATAGGTACTAGGATCTTTTAAAAGTTCTTTAGTTAAAAGATGATTAAGCTTGTGTGAACCTGCATAAGAAGTATAATCTCCAAAAACTCTACATCCAAGCAAGGTTAAATCCCCAATAGCGTCTAAAATTTTATGACGCACAAATTCATCCTTAAAGCGCAAACCTTCAGGATTTAAAATACGATTATCATCAATCACAACAGCATTTTCTAGGCTTCCACCAAGACCTAAATTCATAGCTCTTAAAGCTTGAACATCTTTTAAAAATCCAAAAGTTCTTGCTCTTGCTATTTGCTCTATGTAGTTTTGTTTGCTAAATTCAAAACAATAATTTTGTTTGCCTATAATAGGATTATCAAATTCGATTGTATAGTTTATAATAGGCATATCCGTAGGACTTAAACGCACAAATTTATTGCCTTCTTTTACTTCTACACTTTTTTTAATCACTAAAATTTTTTTTGCCGCATCAAGCTCTTTTATACCTGCTTCTTCAAGCATCATACAAAAACCTATACTGCTACCATCCATTACAGGAGCTTCGTTTGCGTCTAAAACTATACGCACATTATCAATACCATAAGCATTAATTGCGCTCATTAAATGTTCTATAGTAGAAACATAACCCCTATGATCGCCTATTACAGTAGCCATTTGTGTATCGATGACATTTTCAGGCTTTGCTTCATAAGAAATTCCCAAATCACTTCTATAAAACACTATACCACTACCAGCTTCTAATGGCTCTAATTTTATACTAATAGGCTCACCCTTGTGCAAACCTATACCAACACCTTTAACTTCTTTTGCTATTGTTGTTTGATTCATTTTTATTCACTCAAAATTCTTTTTTTGCTTGATTCTAATACATTATAGATATTTTCTTTTATCCATTTTGCATCTTGCCATTGCTCAGGACGCACTTCAACACCTTGCACCAAAACACCAAAATGCACATGATCTCCAAGCGCTAAGCCTGTAGTGCCTGTAGTGCCTATAACATCACCTGCTCTAACTCTATCGCCCACATTTACATCCACATTAGTGCAATGTCCATAAAGAGTATAAATCCCAAAACCATGATAAATAATAATATTTAGTCCATAAATTCCATTTTCTTGTACAAATACCACTTCACCATCATTATTGCTAATGATAGGCGCTTCTTTTACACTTGCTAAATCAAGCCCCATGTGATAAGAGCTACTAAATGCTTGATTATTATAAGAATAAAACCTATGGTCAGCATAATCAGCTACTTTTTGGCCATTTTTTAAAGGCTTGAAAAGATTGACTTTAAAATTATTAATCATAGTATCAGGAACTTTACTCGTAATATCATGAATGATAACTTCATTAGAAGCTCTTAAGTCCTCATTAACAAATTTAAATTTTTCAAGCCTGCTTAACTCTCTATCTTTTGGAGCATATTTTTGTGCTAAAAATTCAATCTTTCCATCTAAAAATCTATCACTTACTTTTATATTAGATACTCGGTATTTTTTATTGGTAAAATAATATCTAATTCTTTGTTTGTTTACATTACCTGCTTTATCTACTGCCACTACATAAGCTCTAAAATGCTCATCAGTTGCCTCCCAAGGAATCAAAGCAGCATAATATCCTTCTTTCACATAAGGAGTTGCTTTAAAAATTTTATCTTTATCAGTTATGATATAAACTTCTTGCAAATTCTCATCACTTGCTTTAAATACCACACTACCTACTCCACCTTGTTCGATTTGATAAGAATTGTCTAAAATTTCTACAAATGGTTTTTTGGTATCAATGATAACTTTCACTTCTTTAAGCGCTTGATTTCCTAAAAAGAAATTCCAAAAACTACTATCACTTGCTTCTATTACAAGCTTATAAGAATCAACATTTTCTTTATAAGCTGGTTTTGGTAGTTTTAAATCAAAATAGACACTTTTTTTATTACCTTTAACATGTTCATTAACAAGCATTTCACCATTTAATTTATTTGCTTTAAATAGTGTGACTTTAACATCTTTTAAAACGCTTTCATCGCTTATTTCTATAGATATAGGATCTGTTAAATTGCTATAAATAATATCTGATTTTGTTTGGATTAATGGAGGATTTTTTTCAAACAGCTTTGTATTTAACACAAAAACCCCAAAGACTAAAAGTATTAAAAAAACTAGAAAAATCCATTTTTTATTTGATCTTTTACGCGTAAAAACCATATTCTCCACTTTCATTGTATAATTTTTGTAAAAATATATTATGCTTTAGCAAATTAAGAGTAAATTATAAAAAATTTTACAAAATTTCTCTTAACTTATTTGCACTTTTAATCCAAGCTTCAAGTTCATTTATATCACATTTTTCTATCATTTTTTTACACTCTTGTAATTCTTTTTGAAATAAATCAATAGAATTTAATAAATTTTGTTTGTTTTGTTCAAAAATACCACTCCACATTTGAGGGTTTGATTTTGCAATTCTACACATATCTTTAAAAGAAGGACCTCCTAGGTGGGCTATATTTTTTTTATTTTCTTCTTTCATTACAAAATTTGCCAAAGAAAAACTAATCACATGCGGTAAGTGTGAAATGATAGAAGCATGATGATCATGTGAAATACTATCCATAAATACAAGCTTCATTCCTAAATCTGAAAAAATTTCTATAGCTCTTTTTTGATGGATATGATCAGCATTTTGCACATCACATAAAACACAAACTGCATTTTTATACAAGTCTTTTATAGCTGCATTTGGACCACTATTTTCAGTTCCTGCCATAGGATGAGCCGCGATAAATTGACTTTGTAAATCAGATGGTAAATTTTTAATAATTTCTTCTTTTGTACTTCCAAGCTCAATGATAGTACAATCTTTAGAAATATCTTGAAATTCTTTTAAAATTTTTACAATAGCTCTTACAGGGATAGCTAAAAAAATCACATCACATTTTTTTAACTCTTCAAACGAAACAATTTTATCTATTAATTTTCGCTCTAGCGCGATTTGTTCAAATTCTTTGTTTATATCATATCCGCAAACTAAATCTATTAATTTATTCTCTCTCAAGCTAAGGCCCAAAGATCCACCTATTAAGCCAAGTCCGATTATACCTACTTTCATAAATTTTCCTTAAAAAGCATTAGTTAAAAATATTTTGGTATTATAACGATTTTGTATATAAAAATTTAGGTAAAATGATGAAAAAATGGTTTGTTTTCTTTGCACTCTCAAGTTCTTTATGTGCAGCTACGATTAAAGATATAAAATTTGAAGGCTTATCGCAACTTTCTAAAGAAAGTGCTATTGCGATTTCTAAATTAAAAATAGGACAAAAAATCAATCCTGCTAGTATAGACATAGCGATTAAAAATCTTTTTGATAGAAATTATTTCAAAGATATAGTAGTAGAAGAAAAAAATGGGGTGCTAATTTTTAAAGTAATAGAAAAACCTTCCATTGGAAAAATAGACATTCAAGGTATAGCAAGTAATGATAGAAAACAAATAGAAAGTCTTGTTGGTTTAAAACCTGGAATTTTATATGATGAAAATTCAGCTAAAGACGCAGCTGAAAAAATCAAACTTTTTTATCAAGCCAAAGGTTTTTATGATACTGTTGTAGAAATCAAAGATGAAAAATTAAGTAATTCAAGCTCATTAAAACTTACTTTTGTTGTAAATCGTGGGGAAAATATCATCATAGAAAAAGTACATTTAAGTGGTGCAAAAAATTTAAGTTATTCAGATATTGAACCTGCGGTAGCAAATAAACAAAGAGAAGCCCTAGGCTGGATGTGGGGCTTTAATGATGGTAAGCTTAAAATCTTTGATCTTGCAAATGATAGCTCAAGAATTTCAGATGTATATTTAAAAGAAGGTTATCTTGATGTGAGCGTATCTCCTGCTTTTTTAAATACTTACACAGATACTTATCAAGCTGATTTAACTTATTTTATCAACGAGGGTGAGGTTTATAAAGTTAAAGGAATTAAAATTTTTAATCCTATTTTTAGTGATGAAGAAAATGAAGCTTTAGCAAATGATTTAAAATTAAGTGTTGGAAAAATAGTTAATATAGAAAAACTAAGAGAAGATATAAAAACTATAGAAACAAAGACAGCTGATTTGGGTTATGCTTTTGTACAGGTTATACCTGATATACAAAAAGATAAAGAAAACCATGAAGCTATGATTATTTTTAAAGTCATACCTAATGAAAAAGTATATGTTAGAAATGTTGAAATTTCAGGTAATACTAAAACAGTTGATAGGGTTATTCGTAGAGAGCTTTATCTAACCGAAGGCAATCTTTATAATAGAACTGATTTAATAGACTCAAGAAATGCTCTAAGAAGAACTGCATATTTTGAAAATGTAGATATTAAAGAACAAAGAGTAGATGATACACATATTGATTTGATAGTAGAAGTCAAAGAAGCTTCAACTGGAGCTATTTCAGGTGGTATTGGTTATGGAACTAGTGATGGAATTTTACTTAGTGCTTCATTATCTGATGCAAATATCTTAGGCTCTGGCATGAAAGGAAGTGTAAGTATAGACAAAGGCGATGATACACTTTCAGGTAGAATATCTTTAAGAAATCCTAGAGTAAATGATAGTGATTATTCTCTTGGAGGATCATTATATTCAGATCGTTTAGAATGGGATAGTTATGATGAGAGAAACTATGGTTTTGATATAAGTGTTGGTAAAACTTTGGGAAGATATACAAGCATAGATTTAACCTACAATCTTGAGCAAAGTGATATTTATCATTTGAGTGATCGCTTAATCGCTCAAGGATATAAACTTGGTAAAACTTACAAAAGTTCTATCACTCCTTCAATAGTATTTAACAATACAGATGATTATTATCTACCAAGATCAGGTTTTATCGCTTCAACCTCACTTGAATATGCAGGCTTAGGTGGAGATCAAGAATTTATAAGCTCTACTACTAAATTTAATTATTATCAAGGCTTAGAAGAATTTATAGGTTGGGATTTGATTTATCGCTATAAAGCAAGTTTTTATAAGGTATGGGATCAAGGTTATTTACCTATCAATGAAAAATTATACCTTGGAGGCATAGGAACTATTAGAGGTTTTGATAGAAGAAGCGTGAGTCCTAAAAACGAATGGGGTGATGAAACAGGTGGTACAGTTGCCTTTGCTAACTCTGTAGAGCTTAGCTTTCCAATCTTTGATAGAATCAAACTAAGAGGAAGTGTGTTTTTTGACTATGGTGCCATAGGAGAAAGTTCTTTAAGTCAAATTCAAAGATGGAGCACAGGTGTTGGCTTTGAGTGGCTAACCCCACTAGGTGCTTTAAATTTAGTTTTTGCTAAACCATTTAACACTAATTCAAAAGACGACTTAAGCAAATTCGAGTTTATGTTGGGTGCAAGATTTTAAAAATACTAAAATCTTGCTATAATTTTGAAATTTTATTTTAGGTAGAGATAATGAATTTTTTAGATATTTTTTCTAGTATAAGACGCAAACAAGCCGCTCCAAGCGAAGCTCCAAATCACTGGGTAAAATGTAATTCTTGTCATGCGTTAATGTATTATAAAGAAATAGAAACTTGTTATAATGTTTGTCCTAAATGTAATTTTCATATGAGATTAAATCCTTTAAAACGCATCGAGCTACTTAGTGATGAAGATACTTTTGTAGAAATGGATAAAGATTTACATGCGATTGATCCGCTTAAATTTGTTGATAGTAAATCATATAAAAAAAGATTAGCAGAAAATGAAGAAAAAACAGGGAGAAAAAGCGCTATAATAAGCGGCGAGTGCAATATAGATGGCATTAAAACTCAATTAGTTGTTTTTGATTTTTCTTTCATGGGTGGAAGTTTGGGCTCAGTAGAAGGTGAAAAAATTCTTAGAGCTATTGAAAGGGCAATTGAGAAAAAAACTCCTGTTGTTATAGTGAGCGCAAGTGGTGGAGCTAGAATGCAAGAAAGCACTTATTCTTTAATGCAAATGAGCAAAACAAGTGCAGCATTAAAGCTATTAGCAGAAGAAAAGCTTCCCTATATTTCTGTCTTAACTGATCCAACTATGGGTGGAGTGAGTGCATCGTTTGCTTGGCTTGGAGATATCATTATGGCTGAACCTGGCGCCCTAGTAGGCTTTGCAGGAGCTAGAGTTATCAAACAAACTATAGGTGCTGATTTACCAGAAGGCTTTCAAAAGGCCGAATTTTTACTTGAACATGGATTAATTGATGCTATTGTAGAAAGAAGTGAACATAAAAAATTTATAGCAGATTTTTTAAGATTTTTTTCTAAAAATTAAAAATGCATATTAATCTTTTAAGCATTCAAAAAAATAATAATAATGAATTTAGTAAAATAGATGAGCGCTACACCAAGCTCATCAAAAAATTTTGCAATTTTAATGATATTTGTATTTTTAACAATAAAATTAATTTAGCACAAAATACCAATACCATAGAAGCAAAAAAATCTTATACAAACGCGCTAAATCCTTATAAAAAAGGTTTTTGCATAGCTTTAGATGAAAAGGGTAAAGAGCTTACAAGTGTAGAATTTGCTAAATTATTACAAGATAAAAATGAAATTTCTTTTTTTATAGGCGGTGCTTATGGCCTTGAAAAAGAATTCATCGCACAAATGCATACAAGCATAGCTCTTAGCAAAATGACTTTAGTGCATAAATTTGCTAAAACTATGCTTTTAGAACAAATTTATCGTGCATTTTGCATTAATACAAATCATCCATACCACAAATAGGAGCATTTATGCAAGAGTTAAATCTTGAAGAATTTAAAAATATATTACTTCAAAGACAAAAAGAAATTTTACAAGAACTTCAAGGCAATATAGACAATATCCATGATCTGCAAGATAGTGAACCAAGAGATGAAGTTGATTTACAACAAATTGACAACAGCTCACATATTGACTTAAAAATCAACGAAAATTTAAAAACAGAATTAGAAGAAATTAAACATTCATTAAGCAAAATAGATAACAATACTTATGGAATTTGTGAGTATTGTGATGAAGATATACATCCTGAAAGACTCAAAGTAAAACCTCACGCAAAATATTGTATAAATTGTCGTGAAAACTTAGAAAAAAGGAAAGAATTATGAAAGTAAAATTATTTTTCTTTGCAAGTTTAGTTTATCTTTTAATCGTAGCAGCCTTAGTTTATAATCTAAATTTGGGAAATTACACTTTCACAATTTCTACTTTTGAGCTAAATTTACCTATCAGCTTGTGGGTAATTTTACCTGCATTTATTTTGATGGTTTTAGCTTTATTGCATATGAGTTTTTATGGCTTTTTAAAACATTTACAATACAAAAATCTTATTAAAGACAGCAAAAATTATGAAAATTTTTTAATTGATGTATTTTTGAAAAAAATAAGCAAAATTAAATTTAAAACTCAAGAATTTCAAGATATAGCCAAAAACACTCAAGCTCTTTATTTTAAAGAAAAAAATCAAAATACAAAAATAGATGATATTATAAATATTTTAGAGCAGTTAGACAAAAAGGAATTTGTGGAATTAAAAAAATACAAACTCGATCCACATAATGAAATTTTCATTTTAAATGAAAAAAATCATTTCCAAAAAGATAGCGACTATGCTTTTTCTTTTATTAAAAATAAAGAAACTCTGACAAATGAATTAGAAAATTTTGCTTATAAAATGGTATTAGATAATGCACCTTATAGCCAAATTAAAACACTAAAAATACAAAAAAATCAAGATGATATTTTATTACTTTTGGATAGATTTGAAAAAGAAAATTTGGAATTAAATCATGCTGAAATCGAAGTTTTGCTTAGCATGAATACCTTAGATGATAAGTCATATTTACAATGCACAAAAATACTTTGTAAAAAAATAGAGCCTCAAATATTAATTGCTTTATTTAAAAAGTTAAAAGATAGTCATTCTCAAGCTTTAAGAGCTTATCTTTATACTTTAGCAGAATTTGGTATGTATGATGAATTGCTTAATGAATTAGGAAATGATCAAAACGAACATAAGGATTTTAGACTCTTGCTCTTTTTAAGAGAACATAATAAAAAAATAGAACTCGAAAAATTTATACAATGATAGATTTTAGTAAAAAACCTTTGTTTTTAGCTCCTATGGCAGGTTTTTCAGACTTGCCTTTGAGAAATTTAGTTAAACAATTTGGGGCTGATGTAACAATTAGTGAGATGATAAGTTCTAATGCTTTAGTGTATGAAAGCTCAAAAACTCTTAAAATGTTGGAAAAAGCTGAACTTGAGAATCCTTATATAGTTCAAATTGCAGGCTCGGATGAAAGTGTGATTCAAAGGGCGGTAGAAATATTAAATCGTTTTGATTTTATAGATGGGATTGATTTTAATTGCGGCTGTCCTGTAAGTAAAGTTATAAAACAATGTGCAGGTAGTGCTCTTTTGCAAGATCTTGATAAATTGCAAAGAATTTTAGAACTTATCAAAAAAACAAGCAATAAAAAGCTAACTAGTGTCAAAGTAAGATTAGGGTTTGAAAAAAAAGATCCTATTATCATTGCTAAAGCATGTGAAAATGCTGGGGTAGATTTTATCAGTATGCATGGTCGCACTAGAAAACAAATGTATAGCGGAAATTCTGATTATGAAGCTATAGCTTTAGCTAAAGAAAATATCAAAATTCCTTTAGTTGCAAATGGCGATATTAGCACAGAAAATGCTAAAGAAGTTTTTAAAATAACAAATTGCGATGCATTGATGATAGGGCGTGCAAGCATAGGAAAACCTTGGATATTTCACGAGGTAAAAACTGGTAAAAAAATCGATAAAACTTTAAAAAACAAAATCATCTTTACGCATTTTGAAGAAATGCTAAAACATTATAAAGAACAAGGTATAAGCATATTTAGAAAGCACTTACATGAATATTCTAAAGGCTATGAAGATGCTTCAAATTTTAGAGATTGTGTTAATCGCATTAATGATGCAGAAATTATGCGAAAATATATGCAAGAATTTTTCAATAAGGAATGATTTTTGCTTGTAAAATTCTAAGCAATATGAATGAAGAGATACCATAAAACAAGGAAGGTTCATGGCAGCTCATATCAATTCAAAAGGGATTTACAAAGCATTAGGTGGCATTAGAACAAGTGCAAATAATCTAGCAGCACATGCTTCAAAGCTTAACAATCATAGTTTAAATTTCGAGCAAGTTTTACAACAAACACAACCAAAATGTATAAGCACTTGCTTACAAAGCTCCCAAAAACAACTTGGAAATTTGCTTGAAGATATTAAAAATAGCAAGGAAGCTATTATAAAAAATACACATATTGATAGTGCAAATATCATCGCAAAATTAAGACAAGAGGCTATTATGATGTATGATATTACTCTTAAAAACCCTCTTTAATGATTTTATATAAATTATCAATATATTCATCGCTAAAATGCGATGAATTAAAATTTTCATAAAACCTCACAAGATCTTTAGCTTTAAACTCATAGCCAAAAGCACATTTTTTATGCGCAGGCAAAAAAGCCCTTATCAATACAACATCTTCTTTTATACACTCATCACATAAAAAGCAAATAAAATCCTTATGCAAGCGTCCTTCAAAGCTTAGAATCTTTAAATAAGCATCCACAATCACACGCTTGCAATCTTGTTTTTCAAAACGCTTAGCACAATCTTCTAAAAGCTCAAAATAAAAACTATCAATCTCCTCAACATCTTTTAAATGCCAATAAAAAAGCCTGATAAATTCTTGCCAAAAAAACATTTTTTCTCTATCTAAAACCCAAGAAAATCCAATGTGTAAAACATCTTTTAAGCGCGGTAAAAATCTAGAACTTTCTTCAAGTTCAAAATCAATCTTATATCCATTTAGAATATTAGAATGTCTCATTCCGTAAAATCTATAACTTTTAATAACTTTTTTGGCACTTAAAAGATAAACAATCAAATCCTCATCTTTTACGCTCTGAGTGTGCAAAATAAAGCCTTGCATCTATAAAAGCTCTATGCCATAAGCTTGTAAAATTTCATAAGCACTATTTTCTAAAGATTCATTAAAACTTGCAGTAGCATTTTTATGTAAAATAATTTTAGAATTAGGCGTGGCGCTTTGAGCTAAAATAATATTACTAAATACACAAATATGCGAAACTAAGCCACAAAATTCTATACTTTCATAATGATTTTGTTTTAAAAAATTAGCCAATTCTAAACTACCAAAAGCATTCTTATAAAAGATTTTTTTTGCATTTTTTAAATACACATCAAAATCGCTTGGCATTTGCCAACCAAAAGTATCTTTAATACAATGATAAATAGGTAGTTTTTTTCCTTCTTGGGTTTTTAAATAATTCTCATCATGCGTATCAAAAGTAAAAACAACATCACCTTGATGATTTTTTAAAAGAGTAAGAATATTATCTTTTATCTTGGTAGCTTTTTCAAAACCTAAGCTACCATCGATAAAATCATTTTGATAATCAACTATAATTAAAAGTTTAGTCATTATCCTTAACCATGAAAAAACTATCCGTGTGGATATTTTCAAATGCAGTTTTTAAGCTCGTAAATAATTTTGGATTTTCTTTTTCTAAATTTGCTAAAAGCTGTTTAGCTTCTTCTCTAGCATGAGGAAATTTTACATTTTTTTCACTTAATTTCATACCAGGACAAAATTCATTACCAATTACTTCTAATTCATTATTAATAGCATTTTCCCTTAATTGTCTTTCTCTTACAAAAATCAAAGGACGGATGACTTCTATACCTCTTTTACTTTTATATTTTGGCGCTAAACTTCTAAGAGCACCATTATAAATGAAATTCATAAAAAAACTCTCTACTGCATCATCTAAATGATGAGCTATGGCTAATTTATTAAAACCATTTTCTAAAGCGTAAGTATATAAAGCACCACGCCTCATTCTTGAAAAATAGCTACAAAAGCTTGAATTTTTTCTAATGGTATCACCTGAAATTTCATAAATATTAGAATCAATAACCTCATGGTCAATACCATGTTCTTTGCAGTGATTATGAAGTTTGGTGTAATCTTCACCCATGCCATAACTTAAAGTTACTGCTTTAAGTTCAAATTTAAAAGGTGCATGTGCTTGCATACGCTTTAAAAGATGAGTTAGAGCTAGAGAGTCTTTCCCACCACTAAGTCCTAATAAAACTTTATCATTATCTCCTATTAAGGAAAACTTAGCATTTGCTTTTGCAACTTCTCTGATTAGTCTTTTGCTAAGATTTATCATAATTTCTCACAAATTTTTAAAACAAAATTAGCTGAAATTTTAGCGGATTTTTCTACAAACTCATCAAAGTCAAATTCAGCTTTTTCACCTGCCTTATCACTCATTGATCTTAAAACCAAACATGGAATTTTTAAAGCATCACATACCAAAGCCACACTAGCTCCTTCCATTTCACAAGCATCTGCATTAAAAATTTCTCTAATTTTTGCTTTTTTATTCTCATCACAAATAAATTCATCACCCGTAGCGATAATACCTGATTGTAATTTAACACCAAGTTCTTTAGCAACCTCTATGGCAAGATTATTAAGCTTATCATCTGTTTTTATAAAAATTTCATTACCAGGAACATAACCAAGCGGATGTCCAAAAGCTGTAATATCTAAATCATATTGAACTAATTTTGTAGCATAGATTAAATCCCCTATTTCCAAACTAGGATTAAAAGCACCAGCCACTCCTGTAAAAAGCATAAGTTCAGCTTTAAATTTTTCTATCATAATAGTCGCGCTAAGAGTGGAATTTACTTTCCCTATCTTAGAATAAGCGATGATTAATTCATGATTTTTGTATTTTGCAATATAATAAGTATTATTTGCATATTCAATTGTTTGATATTCTTTTAATGTTTCGAGTAAAGGAGTAACCTCTTCGGGCATAGCTCCTAAAATAGCTATTTTCATTTAATCACCTTTAGAATTTCATCAATATCTTCTATTTTACTTAAAGCATAAGTTTCTTTTTGAGTGATTTTTTTATTTAAGCCCTTTAGCACGCTCGCACCAAATTCTATATAAAAATCCACTTCATTATCTATTGTTTTAATGCTTTGTTTATAAAGAACAGGCTTTATAAGTTGCTCGCTTAAAAGTGTTAAAGCTTGAGTTTTATCACTATATATTTTTGCATTTACATTTGAAACTACACTTTTAAAATCATCTTTTAACACAAGCTCTAGTTCTTTTGTAAGTTTTAAAGACGCATTTTTTAATAATGGACAATGGCTTGCAACACTCATATTCAAAAGCATAGCTCTTTTGGCTCCTCCATTCTTAAACTCACTCTCATAAGAAGCTAAATCAGGCTTTAAGCCCGCTACTACAATCTGTCCTTCACAATTATAATTAGCTGCAAAAATACTTTTTTGCTCACTTAATGCCTTTTGACAAAGTTCTTCTACTACTTTATCTTCAAGTCCTAAAACCACCATCATACCAGCTTCGATTTTAGAGCAATCCTCCTGCATAAATTGGCCACGCTTGTTAACAAGTGCTATAACATCTAAAAAGTCAAATGCACCTTGAGTCGCTAAAGCACTAAATTCTCCTAGTGAATGGCCTAAACTATACTTAGCTTCTATACCAGCTTGCTCTTTTAAAACTTCATAAGCCATTAGTGAGTTTAACACTATGGCCATTTGTGTAAATTCACTTTTATTTAAATTTTCATTTTCCTTAAAAAGCAAATTTTTAAAATCAATTTTACAATAATCACTTGCACAATCTAATAATTCTCTTGCTTTAAGTGAATTCTCATAAAAACTAAGCCCCATGCCAACACTTTGAGAGCCTTGGCCTGGGAAAATAAATGCACTATTCATTAGTGTCCACCGCAGCAACCGCCACCACCATGTCCGTGGCCACCACAACATCCGCCACCACCATGTCCGTGATGATGATCATGATGATGTCCTCCACCACCACATCCACAACTTCTGCTACCTGCAATAATTCCTGTTAAAATTTCATCTTCACTTGCAGCTCTAACATCTACAATATTAATTGAAAACAACAAGTCTTTTCCTGCGTAAGCATGATTATAATCAATAGTAACTTCATTCTCAGTAATTTCTCTAACAATTACTCTTACTGTATTACCATCTTCGCCTTCGCCAAAAAGCTCCATACCAACTTGCAAATCAATCCCTGCAAATTGTTCTTTTGGTAAAGTTTGCAATGCATTTGCATCATATTCACCCAAAGCATTTTCTTTTTTTATCACAATATCGGCATTACATGGGGCATCAAGTTTTTGAATTTCCTCTTCTAGTCCTTCTAAAATTTGACCCTTACCTAAAATAAAAGAAATGGGTTCAGCATAAATATTTGATTCTAAAACTTCATTTGTGTTTGCATCTTTTAACTCATAAAACATTGAAACTACACTATTTTTTTCTATAGCCATTTTATCTCCTTTTTTATTTTCTATCTGGCGAAACTTTTGCTTCAGGACTATCAGGATAAGCTGTCTTTAAAGCTTTGTAAAATTTATTAGCACTTTTTGGATCCCCAACTTTATCTAAGCTAATAGCCGTATGATAAAGTAATTTTGGCACATAATCACCCTTGGTGCTTATAGCAGAACTTTTTTTGTAAAATCCCAAAGCGCCTGCATAATCTTTTTGTTTATATCTTATCTCTCCAAGCCAAAAAGTAGATCTAGCAGGTTTATAATGGATACTAATTAAATGCTCAAATTTTTCTTTTGCATCATCAAATTGATTTTTATTGGTTTCATCAATAGCTTTTTTTAAAATTTCGCTAGATTGCAGTTTTTTCCAACTATCATCTTTCGCTTGAACAATTTCTTTTTCCAAAGTCGTATTTGTTTCTTTAATGACTTCTTGTGTTTTATTGCTTTCGCTAGCAATAGGAACAACTTGGATATTATTTGTTTGATTTTGCACTCTAGCTATTTCCGATTGAAAAAAAGTTATGGTTTGGTTCATATCTTCTTTAGAAACATAATCATCATTAATTTTATTGATCAAAGTTGTTATTTCGCTCAATACTTTTTGAATTTCTTGGTGATTTTTTTCTTGAATTTGCCTATTTTCTTCTACATAAGCTCTTAAATTTTGAATTTCTTTTGTGATATTTGCATCAAAATTTTGATAGTTTTCTTCTAGTGAAAGTAATTTTGTATTCGCTTTAGAATATTGAGCATTTAAACCCTCGGTTACACTTTGTAAACCTTCTATATTTTCTACAGCAGTATTTATCTTACTAGTCAAATTAGTATAATATTCATTTAAAGCTTTTAAGCGTTCTTGATTTTCGTATTGTAATTTTTCATTTTGAGTTAAGCCATAAGGTGTTTTTGTATCTACTTTTCCTGCATCAAATGCTGAAATTTCAGCGTATAAAAAAGTAGCTCCTAAAAGAGCTACTGATAATAATTTGATTTTCATTTATTTAAAACTTATTTTGATAATTTAAATTCTGCACGACGATTTTGCGCATCACAAGCTTTTGTTCTTTCAGTACATACAGGATTAGTTTCTCCATAACTTTTTACGCTTATTCTATCTGCGCTAACACCTTGAGCTACTAAAGATTCTTTAACAGCTTTAGCTCTTTTTAAACCTAGAGCTTGATTGTATTCATCAGTTCCCCATTCATCGCAGTTTCCCTCAACTACAATTGCAGCATTCGCGGCTTCTTTGTTGAAAATTTCAGCATTATCTGCAACAACTTTTTGCATATCTTTTCTAACATTAAATTTATCAAAATCAAAATACACATTTGCAATAGAATTTAAAGATTCAAGATTTTCAAATCTATCAGAACCACCACTACCTTTTGATCCATCTACACTACTTGAACTGCTTACACTAGTATTTTTTGTAGCACAACCACTTACAATAACAGCAAACGCAGTAATTGAAGCAAAAATGATTTTTTTCATTGCTTTTCCCCTTTTTTATTTAAAAATCATGTTTAATTATAACAAAAAAAATACAATTTTGATATTTTACCAATCAATTGATTGAATTTTACCCACCTTTAAACCATAATGAAAGGCTTTATTTGCATTAATTCTAATAACTCCTAAGGCACTTTGTGAACCTAAATATTTAATAAATACTACACTTTCTCCATCACTTGAAAATCTTGGAAAAAGATTTTTACCATTTGCAGTGAGTTGTCTTATATAATCACTCTGGGTTGACATTAAATAAAGATTAAAAACCCCACTTTGATTTACCTCCCTGCTAGAATAAACCATATAATGTTTATAGGTAGAAACTGAAGAATTATTTTTACCATGAAAAACTACTTGTTCTGTTAAATTAGAATCTAAATTTTGCATAAAAATATTTGGATAACCTAAACGATCTGATACAAATACGATTTTTTTATCATCATCTACAAAGTTGCCATTTACATCAATACCCGTATAATTTGTGATCTGTTTTAAATCTTTTGTATCTGTATCATACAAATACACATCTGGCTGATCTTTTGGCGCCATAGTAAGTAAAATTTTTTTACCATCATCGCTAACATCAGAAGCAACCATCATACCCTTACTAGCAATGATTTTTGTGATGTTTTTATTTTTCATATTATATTTATAAAGTGTTGGAATTTCATCCTCATAAGCAGTGAAATAAAATGCATCTTGTTCTTTATTTGCCCATTTGGGAAATAAATTTAAACCTTTTGATATTAATATCTTTTGATAAGTTAAAGTATAATCTGCTAACAAAATATCACTTTGCTTATTACCTTGAGTTCTAGCTATTAAAATTTTATGATCCATCCAATCAACTGGTGCAAAACCTAATTTTCTATTCATTTGAGCGACACTTCTATGTGCTAAAAATGGATATTCTTCAATGGAAAGAATTTGCTCATAAAATCTCGTTTTTGTTTCATTTGCAGCTAAAATTTCAACATCAATATCCAAAAGCTTACCATTTTTATTTAAAACATAAGAAAAAATATAATCACCTTGTTTTTCATCTTGAGTTAATTCAAAATTTGAACTCACTTTTATATCATTAACAAGCATATTATAAAAGCTTTTTTTAAGATCTAAATCATTCAATCTTGATTGATCTTTAATATAAATTTTAGGTAATTGCATACCTTTATTTACAACAGATATTGTCGCATCTTGCCCAAATAATACTGAACAAAAAAATAAAAACGCTAATATTTTTCTCATCACTTCTCCGTTTTAAACTCAATTATATCACTAAGTTTCATTTTAATTTTTCTTATTTTACCATTTGGAGGTAAAGTTATGTATTTTCCTTCTAAATTTTGTAAAAATTCTTTTGCCTTTTTATCAAAATTATCACTATGTGCGCTAGTGGTACTTAACAAATAAAAATATCCGTTATTATCAATTACAAATTCTACTTCTATACTTAAATTACCACTAGGATTGTATATTCTCCATCTATCTTCAAGATGTTTTCTAACAGCACCTAAAAATTGATCATAAACTCCTATTTTTTGTTCTATAACAGATTGTCCTAATTCTTGATTAATTTGTAGATTTTCATTTAATTGCTTAGAAAAATCATTGATTTTTTCTCTTTGAGTAAAAGTAGGTTTTTTCGATGGCATTGAAGATTGTACTTTTGTAGTTTTTTCTTCTTGATAGTCTTCTATTTTGCCAAATAACTCATTGAAAACACTAGCTTGTTGTTCTACATTTTGAGTATTAACATTTTTATTTGTAGTGTATTTTTGCAAAAGATTCTCTTCAAATAAACTTTGCAAATTTTCCTTTTGTAGCTCTTGTATCATATTTACTTGATTTTGATTTATACTATCTCCAAGTTCTATATTAATAAAACTATTGGGATCATTAGTATATTCAATAGCTTTTGGCTTATATTCGACTAACTTAAAAAATACTAAAAAAACAACAAAAAAATAAACTAAAATCGCATAAGTAAAAGCTTTAAAATTATATGTAGAATTTTCTTCCATTTTTTACTCAGTTTGCAAAGCAACTTTTTGAAAACCCAAATGCTTCATTGTTCTTAAAACACTCATTACATCATCATATTTTAAATTCTTATCCGCTCTAATGAAAACTGTTTCTTGAGTATTATATTGCACTTTTAATGCATTCATATTATCCGCAAAACTTAAAAAATTAAATTTATCTTTTCCTATAAAAATTTCTTTTTTTGCATTAATTGTTATAATTAAACTTTTGATATTTGGAGCACTTGAAGTTTTTTGTGAACCTTGAGGAAGTTGAACTTTTTCTTCATATGTAATACTTGGTGCTGTTACCATTAAAATAGCAAGCAATACAAGCATAATATCCACTAAAGGTGTAATATTTAGTTCGGGTTTTTCTTCTAAAAACATCAATTAAACCTTTGCTGAACTTACTAATACTTTTATCTCACTATCTAAAATATTAATTAGTTCATAAGCTTTGCGTTTGATAATCAAATGAAAACTATATGCAGGAATTGCCACTAAAATTCCACAACCTGTAGCTACCAAAGCTTCACTAATTTTTGGTGCAATAATACTCAAAGAATTTTGCATTTCTAAACCACCAAAAGTTTCAAGTATAGAAATAACTGTACCAAAAAGACCTATAAAAGGAGAGGTTGAAGCAATAATACTAAGCCAAGTTAATCCAATTGTGGCTTTTTTTTCAACAGAATTTTTATAAATATTCATCTTAGTTTCATCAATCTCAATACATTTTTTTAAAATTGATGCACTTTGGCTTAAATCCCTCTCTCCTCTCATCAAAGCTTCTAAAGCCTGACTTTCATCTTGCATCCATTTATTAATAAGCATTAATCTTGAAAATAAAATACTAAAACTAAGTATAAAATACACCGAAAGCCAAGCTAATACAATATAAGTAATTAAGCTTGTATTTTCAAAAAAATGAAAAATTGATTGAAAATCCACTATTTTTGCCTTACATTATTATCCATCTTAGCAAAAGTAGAAGCTAAAGCAACACTATCACTACTCATAGATTTGATTAAATCTTTTGCATCTGCTAATCTTTTTGCTATTTCACTATCACTATTTCCTCCAACCCACACAGCACCTTTTGCTAAAACGCTTACTTTCGTTTCAGAAACTTTTGCATGACCTGAATCAATAGCAACTAACTCATGGGTAGAATCTGATTTTTCTATATCTATAATCCCTGCCCTTAAAGAAGAAATTAAAGATGCATGTCCTTTTAAAACACCAAATTCACCTTCACTTCCAGGAAGAACAATAGATTTTACATTATCATTGTAAATCATACCAAGAGGCGTTACCACCTCTATATGTATTAAATTATCCATTATTAAGCCTTAAGTTTTTCTGCTTTTTCAATAACTTCATCAATTCCACCTACCATATAGAAAGCATTTTCAGGTAAATGGTCATATTTTCCTTCTAAAATACCTTTAAAACCTGCTATTGTATCTTCTAAACTAATATATTTACCAGGACTTCCTGTAAATACTTCAGCAACGAAGAATGGTTGAGATAGGAATTTTTCAATTTTTCTTGCTCTTTCAACGATCAATTTATCTTCTTCACTCAATTCATCCATACCTAAAATAGCAATAATATCTTGCAAATCTTTGTATTTTTGAAGTACTGATTGCACTCCACGAGCTACTTTATAATGCTCTTCACCAATAATTTGTGGATCAAGCATTCTTGAAGTAGAATCAAGTGGATCAACAGCTGGATAAATACCTTTTTCAGCAATTGATCTATTTAAAACCGTAGTTGCATCTAAATGCGCAAAAACAGTTGCAGGAGCAGGGTCTGTTAAATCATCTGCTGGCACATAAACCGCTTGAACTGAAGTAATAGAACCTTTTTTAGTTGAAGTAATTCTTTCTTGGAATTTACCCATTTCGCTAGCTAAAGTTGGTTGATAGCCAACAGCTGAAGGAATTCTTCCTAAAAGTGCCGACATTTCAGAACCTGATTGTGAAAATCTAAAGATATTATCAATAAACATCAACACATCAAGTCCCATTTCATCTCTAAAATACTCAGCCATAGTAAGACCTGTTAAAGCTATACGATTTCTTGCTCCTGGTGGTTCATTCATTTGACCATAACATAATGCAACTTTATCTAAAACATTACTTTCTTTCATTTCATTGTAAAGATCATTACCCTCACGAGTTCTTTCACCAACACCTGCAAAAACAGAATAACCGCTATGTTTAAATGCAACATTGTGGATTAACTCCATAATAATAACGGTTTTACCAACACCTGCACCACCAAAAAGTCCTACTTTACCACCTTTTGCATAAGGAGCTAACAAATCAACTACCTTAATACCTGTTTCAAAAATTTCACTTTTTGTACTTTGCTCTTCAAATGGAGGTGGATCTCTATGGATTGACCAATGTTTATCAAAATCGATCTCTTCACCCTCATCAATCAAATCACCTGTTACATTAAAAATTCTTCCAAGTACTTTTTCGCCCACTGGAACGCTAATTGGGTTTCCAGTCGCAACAGCCGTTAAACCCCTAACAAGACCATCAGTCATATCCATAGCGATAGTTCTTACTTTATTATCACCCAAATGCGCAGCTACTTCAAGCACTAGCTTGCATTCTTTTCCTTCTAATTCATAATTTACGATTATAGCTTCGTTAATTTGTGGAAGATATTCTTTAAATTCAACATCAACCACTGGTCCTAAAACTTGAGAAATAAAACCTTGCATCATCACTCCTAAATTTATTTCATTGACTCAACACCACTGATAATTTCTATCAATTCGGTGGTAATAGATTCTTGTCTTGCTTTATTATAAGCTAAATTGAGTTGTTTAACTCTAGCTTTTGCATTATTGGTTGCATTATCCATAGCTTGCATTCTTGCACTATGCTCAGCCGCCAAAGAATCAACTAAAGAAAAATACATATTATATTCAAAATAAGTTTTTAATAAATCATTTAAAATTTCTTCATCTTCAGGTTCTAAATCCATTAAAGATTGAGACTCTTGTTCTTCTTTGCTCGCAATAGCTTGCACTGGTAATAATTCATTAATACGAATTTCTTGCGAAATCATATTTTTATAGCCATTGTGTACAATTACAACCTTATCTGTAACTTCATTTATAAAATCATCAACTGCATTTTCAATAATAGCACAAGCTTTTTCATAATCAGGGCTAGAGCTTGTGTCTAAATATTTTTCTAAAATTTCAATATTTTGAAAATTAAAATACTCAATACCTGTTTTACCAATAGCTCTTAATCTTACCTTGATTTTTTTTGCTTTACAATCTTCGAGCATTTCATTTACTGTTTTAATAGTTTTAATGTTAAAACCGCCACACAAGCCTTTATCAGCAGTAATGAAAATAATATCCATTTTTTCAATATTGTCTTTTTTTCTAAAAAATGGAAGTTTATCATCAAGACCTTCGTTTTGATTAATCTTGAAAGCAATTTCAGATAAAACTTCATCAATTTTTTGAGCAAAAATCTTTGACTTTTTAGCTGCCTCTTCTGCCTTTCTTAATTTGGCAGTAGAAACAAGCTTCATTGCATTAGTTGTTTTTTGTGTATTATGGACACTTTTTATTTTTCTTTTTATTTCTTTTAAATTAGACATTTAAAAACCTTATATATGGTTTGCTTTAAACTCACTCAACGCTTTAGCTAATTTTTCTTCCAAATCTTTATCTAAAGCTTTTTTAGTTCTAATTTGCTCAAAAATTTCTGGATATTTAGCTTCAATAAATGGATATAAGGCTGCTTCAAATTCTCCTATTTTTGAAACTGCAATATCATCTAAATATCCTTTAGTTCCTGCATAAATCATCACTACTTGATTTTCAGCTGAAAGCGGAGAATATGGAGGCTGCTTTAGAACTTCAACCATTCTTTGTCCACGCTCAAGTTGTTTTCTACTTGCTTCATCTAAATCACTTGCAAATTGCGCAAAAGCTTGCAATTCTCTATATTGAGCTAAGTCAAGTCTTAAGGTACCTGAAACTTGTTTTGTTGCTTTAATTTGTGCAGCACCACCAACACGAGATACAGATAAACCAACATTAATCGCAGGACGAATACCTGAGTTAAACAAATCTGTCTCTAAGAAAATTTGACCATCGGTAATTGAAATAACATTGGTTGGAATGTAAGCTGAAACATCCCCTGCTTGAGTTTCAATAATAGGTAATGCTGTTAAGCTTCCTGCGCCAAGCTCATCACTTAATTTACTTGCTCTTTCAAGCAATCTTGAATGTAAATAAAATACATCCCCTGGATAAGCTTCGCGACCCGGAGGACGACGCAAAATCAAAGACATTTCACGATAGGCAACAGCATGCTTACTCAAATCATCATAAACAATCAACGCATGTCTTGAGTTATCTCTAAAATACTCACCCATAGTTACACCTGTATATGGAGCAAGATATTGCAATGCAGCAGGATCTGAAGCACCTGCATTTACCACTATACTATAATCCATTGCGCCGTATTCTTCAAGCTTTTTAACTACTTGAGCCACTGTGCTTTGTTTTTGACCAATTGCCACATAAATACAAATAACATCTTTACCTTTTTGACTAATAATCGTATCTATTGCAACAGTAGTTTTACCCGTTTGTCTATCACCAATAATTAGCTCTCTTTGTCCTCTACCAATTGGAACTAAAGCATCAATAGCTTTAATACCCGTATGTAATGGTTCATGAACACTTTTTCTAGCCATAATACCTTTTGCTTTTTCTTCCACAAAGCGATATTCACTTGTTTCAATCGCTCCTTTAGCATCAATTGGCTCACCTAAAGCATTTACAACACGGCCTATCAATGCATCACCAACTGGAACCTTTAGAAGTTTTTTTAATCTTTTTACAGAACTTCCTTCTTTTAAGCCAAGTCCCTTTCCTAAAATAACAATACCAACACTTGATTCTTCAAGGTTAAGCACCATTCCCTTTTCGCCATTTTCAAATTCAACCATCTCACCGGCCATAGCATTTTTAAGACCATAAACCTTAGCAACACCATCAGCAACTGAAATAATCTTACCGGTTTCTTCTATTTCAAGATTAAAATCAAATTTTTCAATTCTTTCTTTTATAATAGAACTAATTTCATCTGCTTTAAATTTCATCAAGTCTCCTTAAATTGCTTTTAATATATATTCATTCATTTTAGCTTTTAAGCTTTGCATTGAAAATGAAATTTCATAACCAAGTCCATCTAAGCTAATTTTTACACTGTCATTATCACTTATTTTACTATCTAATCTAATCTTTGCGTTGAATTTAAGACTAAGTTTTTCTTCTAAATTTTTAATTTCTTCTTCACTTAATTTTTCTTTTGAATAAACTTGCCCTAAAAATTCATTTTCTTTTAATGCTTTTTGTTCACTCAATTCTTTAGTAATGCTTGGAATTAACATCTCTCTATTGTTGCCAACAACTAAGCTCATAAAATTTTTAAAAGCATCACTTGGATTATCTAATAAAGAAAGTATAAAATCTAATTTTTTTTCTTGTTTAAGCTCATAAGCATTTAAAATACTTACAAATTTATCAGAAGCAAAAGCTGAACTAAGTTGTAATAAATTTGAATAAAAATTTTCAAAATCTTTTCTTTCTAATATAGCTTTTGCATAGGTTTTTGCAATTACACTTTCCATCAAGACACCTTTTTCATCATGATATTTAAAATTTCTTTTTGCTGAAGCTGTAAACTTTGATCTTCAAAAATTTCTTCTAAAACCGCTTGCACAACTTCTTTTTCCATTCTTCTTATTTCATATTCTTTATGCTCTTCATAAGTTTTTTCTAAAGCCTTAATCTCCATTTTTGTTTCAGCTTCTATTTTATCTGTAATGATTTCTGCTTCTTTTTTTGCAAGAGCAACTGCATTAATTGCTTCTTGTTTAGCTAAATCTAGTTTTTTCATCATTTCTAATTTATGATTTTTGCTTGCAATAAGTTTTTCTTGTATTTCATTCATCCTAGAGGCAATTTTTGCAATTCTTCCGTGGTAAAAATTTTTTAAAGGTGTTGCTATAAAATAATATAAAATAGCAGCAAACAAAACAAAATTAACTGCTCTTGGGATAATATCATACTCACCACTTCCATTACCTGCTGCAAAAGCATAAAAAGGAAGCACCAATAATAATGTAATTTTTTTCAACATTTATCTTCCTTAAATTTTACTCAAGCTATCTTTAAAGCTTTGCTTAAATTCTGGCATTTTTAACCGCATCTCTTCTTTTAATTCTTTTTCTTTTTCTCTTAGACTTTTTAGAAAAACATGCATTTGTTCTTCTAATTCTTTTTTCTTTATTGATAATTCTTTTTCTTGTTTTATTTTAGCTTCTTCTACTGCTTTTGCTTTGATTTGATTAATCTCATCTCTTGTTTGTATATGAATTTTTTCCAACTCATTTTCTACATTTGAAACATCATCAGAATTTTTTTTCATTTTTTCTTCGTCATTTTTAATGGTCAAATCTCTAGAATCCATAAATTTAATCAAAGGTTTATAGAGTATAGAATTTAAAATTGCTATCATGAGCAAAAAAATGACACCAGTAGCTATCATGATGGAAAAATGTACATCATTAAACATTAATACTCCTAAATAAATCTAAATAAAACGCGCAATTATACCAAAATATACCTAAAAGCATATTTAATCTAGTATTTTTAAAAATTTTAAAATCTCATTTTCGTCAGAAAAATTAACAATAATTTTTAAATCTTTCACCACTGTCTTAAATCCAAAAGATTCTATTTTTTCTTTTAAATTTAATATAGATTGATTTTGCTTATTTAAATTTGTATTTTTTTCTAAATTATTTGAATTTTTAAAATTTTTAATCAGTTTTTCTGTATCTCTTACATTAAGTTTTTGACCTATGATAGTATCAACTATCATTTTTTCTTCTTCTTTTTCAAGTCCTACTAAAACTTTTGCATGACCTTGTGAAATTTTACCTTCTATAATGAAATTTTGCGTTTGCTCATTTAAATTTAAAAGTCTTAAGGTATTAGCAATTTGTGGTCTTGACTTGTGAATAAGATCTGCTAATTTTTCTTGAGTTATGTCATGAATTTCCAATAATTCTTTATAAGAATGTGCCAATTCTATAGGATTTAAATTTTCCCTTTGGATATTTTCAATCAAAGCAAGCTCGCGTAATTTTATATCATCCACATTTAAAACTACGGCTTTAATCTGTTCTTTTTCTAAAAGCTTACATGCTCTAAATCTTCTCTCGCCAGCTATTATAATATAATCAAATTCATCTTTTTTAAAAACTACAATAGGCTGAATTAAACCATATTCTTTAATAGACCCCGCAAGCTCTTCTAAAGCTTGTGTATCAAAATTTTTCCTTGGCTGATAAGGATTTGGACTAATTAAATCTATATCAATTTCTTCTATTTTGCCTTCTTTTGATCCTAATTCTTTTTCATAAACCTCATCAATATCAGCCAAAATACTACTTAAACCTCTTCCTAATGCACTTTTTTTTGCCATTTTTTATCCTAATATAGAATGTGCTAAATTTTGATATGCTACTGAACCTGGGGATTTTATATCATAAAGTATAATAGGTTTTCCATAACTTGGACTTTCAGCAAGTTTTACATTTCTTGGTATGATGATAAAATCATCTTCATTATCACCTGTTCTAAATAGCTTTTGCTTGAAATTTTGCTTTAAATCTTCCACGGTATCTTTTGAAAGATTATTTTGCGAGCTATACATAGTTGGTAAAAAACCTTTTATTTTTAACTTTGGGTTGATAGTTTTTTTCACAAATTTTATGGTGTTTAAAACCATCGCAACACCCTCAAGCGCATAAAATTCACATTGTATAGGGATAATAACACTATCGCTTGCTGCAAAAGCATTTACCGTAATGCTTCCAAGTGCAGGAGGTGAGTCAATGATAATAAAATCATAATCTTTAGCAATTTCTTTGATTTTTTCTCTTAAAATCGTTCTATATTCTCCGCTTTCTTTTACTACTTCTTGTTCAATTCCAACCAAAGAAATATTTGATGGAGCTAAGTATAATTGTGGAAGTTCAGTTTTTAAAATGATTTCAGAAAGTTTTTTCCTGCCTATAAAAACATGGTAAATATTATACTCATAATTACTTCTATTAAAACCAAGTCCTGTTGTAGCATTAGCTTGTGGATCAATATCTATCAAAAGAACCTTTTTTTCAGCTACTGCTAAAGAAGCCGCTAGATTAATAGCGGTAGTAGTTTTACCTACCCCACCTTTTTGATTTGCAATAGTTATTATCTCACTCATCTTAAACTATATATCCTTTTATTATCTAACAATATAGAACCATCTTTATACAACAAAGCATCTTTTAAAGATAAAATCTTACCTTCATTATGTATAAAAAAATTTCTTGATTTTTCAAATTCTAGCATATACTTGCTAAAAATATTCTTCCATAAAATTTTCTCATCTACATAAGAAAAATACTCATTTAAAAGTTTTGCTATATCTACTTCTATATCTAAAATTTCAGCATTAAATGGAGCATATTTAAGATTAATCCCTATTCCTACAACCAAAAAATCATTGATTTTAGAACTCATCAGACCGCCTATTTTTTTATCTTCTATATAAAAATCATTGGGCCATTTAATCCATACTTTCGAATTTTTTCTTTGCAATACTTCTTTCATTAAAAATGCAAAATATATACTAGCAGAAGCCAAAGGAAGATCTTGCGCTAATTCTTGAGTTTTTATGCAAAAAGATACATGTAAATTTCCTTGCTTACTTTGCCAAGTATTGTCCCTACTACCTATACCAGCACTTTGGATAAAAGCACAAATGGCTGTATTGTTAGTAATTTCTCCACTACGAATTTTATCACTTAAATAAATTTGAGTTGATTCAAGCTCATCAAAATAAACTATCTCCAAGTTTTAACCTTTTTCCATTTAAATAAGTCTTAGCGTCTAAAGCCTTTTTTCCACTTTCTTGTAAATTTTTAATCCTTAAAACACCTTTTTTACATGAAAGCAAAAAGCCTTCCTTTTCTATTTGTAAAATCACACCTGATTTTTGAGTTTTTTCACTATCGACTAATTCTATATCTAAAAATTTCAAACCATTTTCTAAAAAAATTCCAGGCCAAGGTGTAAAAGCTAAAAATTTTTGATAAATTTCATTTGCATTATTTAAAGCAATCAAGCCATCTTCTTTTTTGATTTTTTTACAATGTGTAACTAAATTTTCATCTTGTTTTTTTGGGATAATTTTTTCAAAATTTAAAAGTGTAGAAACAGTAAGTTTAGCAGCTAAATTTGAAAGCATAATAAACACTTCAGCTGAATTTTTACCTTCTATATCACATTCTATACTTTCTAAAATTGCACCACTATCAAGCCCTTCTTCCATAAGCATAGTACAAACCCCGCTTATTTTATCCCCATTTAAAATAGCACTTTGTATAGGCGAAGCCCCGCGATATTTAGGAAGTAAGGAAGCATGTAAATTGATACAAGGAGCAATATCTAAAATTTCTTTTGGTAAAATCTTCCCATAAGCAGCAACAACTATAAAATCAGGTTTTAGGCTTTTTATTCTATTAGTTATGTTTTCATCTTTTAAGCTTTTTGGAGTGAAAATTTCTATATTTAAATTATCTTCTAAAACAAATTTTTTAGTATCACTTGGGGTTAAAATTTGTTTTCTACCCACAGGTTTATCAGGTTGGGTAAATAAAGCTTGGATATTAAACCCTTTATCAACAAGCTCTTTTAAAATACAAGTTGCATAAGATGGAGTTCCCATAAAAATGATATTTTTCATAATGCCACTATCCTTTTTTTATAAGTTTTTATAGCTTTTTGATATGAAAGCTCAAGATAATCTTTAAAAATTTCAAAATTTTTTCTAGAAGGGTTGTTGATGCAAATATATCCCATATAAGCATAAATTGGATGAAGCATGATAAAATCAAGCATAGAAAAATCATAATTTAAACTAACAACCTCACCCTTTAAAGCTTTTTTAGGTTTTTTACCAAAAAGATTTTGGTAATCTTGATCACAAAGAGAGCAACTTAGACGAAATACACCTTCTCTATTTAAATTCGAAGCTTTATCATTTATGCCATCATTTTCTTTAATAGTGCAAAAATAAACTCCGTTTTTTAAAACCTTATCGAGATTATAAAAAAAGCTATGTTCTTTATAAGTAAATTTATATACCAAGCCTTTAAAATTAGACTTGATATATTCTTGAATAAAATCTATAGTTAAATTTTCACTCATCAAAGATTATTTTGACTTCTAATTTTTTTAACTTCTTCTAAAAGCATAAATTTAAGATCTTTAAGTCCAGTTTTTTCAAGGCTTGATACTTTAATAAAAAAACTTTGTGGATTATTTTGACTTTGCAAATAAGCTTTTAGCTCATTATAATCTTCTTCCATTTTTTGTGCAAATTCCTCACCCAAATTTAAACTATCACTTTTTGAAAGCATTAAGCCAAAATTTCTTGCATAAAGTTTGCTTGAAAATTTTTCCAATTCTTTTCTTAAAATACAAAATTGCTCTTTTAAGCTCATATCTCTTAATGGATCAAGCACAAAAAGCAAAAAAGAAGTTCTTTCTATGTGTCTTAAAAACTCAAGTCCCAAACCCCTACCATCGCTTGCACCTTCTATAATACCTGGGATATCTGCCATCACAAAAGAATTATAATCATCTACTTCAACCATACCAAGTTTTGGAGTTAAAGTAGTAAATTCATAATTAGCTATTTCAGGTCTTGCATTAGATACTACGCTTATAAGAGTGGATTTTCCTACATTTGGAAAGCCCACAAGTCCAACATCTGCTATGAGTTTTAATTCTAAGCGCACGCTTAAGGTTTTTCCTGCCACGCCTGGTTGGGCATAATCTGGGCGTTGATTAGTAGAGTTTTTAAAATGAGTATTACCAAGACCACCTTTACCGCCTTTTAAAAATAATTCTTTTTGGCCCTCTACTAACATATCAAGCAAAACTTCCCCACTTTGTGCATCAATTACTTGAGTGCCTTGAGGAACGATTAATTCTAAACTCTCCCCTCTTTTGCCGTTTTTATTACGACCTAGGCCTGGCTGGCCATTTTGTGCTTTAAGTTCTTTTTTACCTTTAAAGTGCGCTAGCGTATGGGTATTATTATCACATATAAAATATATATCGCCGCCATTTCCACCATCGCCGCCATCAGGCCCACCGAGTGGAACATGTTTTTCACGGCGAAAACTCACAGCACCTTTGCCACCATTACCTGAACTTAAAACTAATTTCACATTATCTATAAACATACAATCACCAAAATATAAATTTTTAAAATGATATTATATTTTTTTTAATATATTAAGATTAAAAAGAAGAAAAAGGCTACAAAGTAGCCTTAAAATTATGCAGGATAAACAGAAACTTTTTTTCTATTTTTATCTTTTCTTTCGAATTTTACGAAACCATCAATTAAAGCAAAAATTGTATGATCTTTTCCTATGCCTACATTATTACCCGCATGAGTTGCTGTTCCTCTTTGGCGGATGATGATGTTGCCAGCGCGAACAAATTCTCCACCAAATTTTTTAACACCTAGACGACGACCTATAGAATCACGATTATTCTGAGTTGAACCTTGACCTTTCTTGTGTGCCATTCTTTACTCCTTAAGCTTTAATATCTACTACTCTAACGCGAGTAAATTGTCTTCTAAAACCGCGTTTTAATTTTGAGTCTTTTCTACGTCTTTTTTTATAAATCACAACTTTTTTGTCTTTTCCATGAGCAATCACTTCTAAAACAACTTTTGCACCCGCAACAAACGGCGCACCTACCTTTAATTCTTTATCGCATATAGCAAGAACTTCACTTACTTCTATGCTTGATTTTGCTTCAGCTTCAAAACGATCTAGTTTAAGCTCATCACCTTGGCTTACTCTGTATTGTTTTCCACTGTGTTTTATAATAGCATACATACAGCTATCCTTTCTTAAAATATTTTGGTAGCACCATAAAGCATTATGCATAAACATAATTTTAGAAAGCTTTAATGGCTAAAAGCAGTAATTATATCTTGATTTTATATAAAGTAAGCTTAAGACGCAAAAAGCGTCTTAAGGTTTAAATTAAAGCTCTGGTTTTGGAGTTTTTTCAGTTGCTTTTGGAAGTTGAGGGTAAGTAATGCTTGGTTTTTTACCTGTTAAGGCATGTAAGAAAGTTTCTATAGAAGCTGCTTCTTTATCAGAAATTTCTATGCCAAGTTGCACACTGCCCATTTCTTTAATTGCTTCTTGTAAAGACCAAATAGCACCATTGTGAAAATACGGAGCAGTTTCAGCAATATTTCTTAAGGTTGGAGTTTTAACTAAGCCATTTGCATCACCTTTAAAATCTCCTACATTTGCAAATTTATATTTAGCTGCTACTTGGAAAGCCTGCATACTACCACCTAAATTTACTCCTGTATGACAAGCTGTACAGCCTTTATCGATGAAAGTTTTCAAACCTTCTTTTTCTTTTTTACTTAAAGCTTTTGTATCACCTTCTAAGAATTTATCAAATTTAGATGGAGTTAAAAGTGTTCTTTCAAATGTAGCAATAGCATCTGCAATATTATCAAAAGTTACTCCACTGCTACCATAAACTTTTTTAAATTCTTTTACATATTCTGGCATAGAAGCTATTTTTTCTACTGCTAATTTGGCAGGAGTTGCCATTTCAGGTTCTGCTTCGATTGGCCCTTTTGCTTGATCTGCTAAAGTTCCTGCTCTACCATCCCAAAATTGAGTTGAATTTAAAACTGAATTATAAACTGTTGGCGAATTTAAATGATGAGGATTAGCTGTCCATTTATGTCCTACAGCAGCCGCTATACCATCAGTACCGCCCATACCTAAATTATGACAGGTATTACAAGAAATCAAACCACTTTTAGAAAGTCTTGGCTCAAAATACAGCTTTTTACCAAGGTTAGCTTTCTCTTTAGAGAATTTACTAGCTTTAATACCCATTTCTTTTAATAGTTTTTCAACACCTGTCTGATCTTTTGGTAAAGGCGCCAAACCTGCAGCTTTTGCTTCATCAAGCAAAGCTTTATCGTTAGCAAAAGCAGTTGATGCAACTAATAATGATGATGCAACTAATAATGAAATTTTTTTCATTATCTACTCCTAAATAAGATAAAATAAAGCCTATTTAAAATAAACTTATTGAAAATATATCTATAATTTTCTTTAAATAATATAAAAAATTTATATTTAACAATAAAAATTATTATAGGATAAAATATCTCTTAAATATTTATTTCAGGGTTTTTTGCTATTATTACAGAGTTTTACAAAAATCTTAGGGAAAAGTAAATGGAAAATTTAATAATCTATCTTTTAGCTTATCTTATAGGCGCTATACCATTTGGGCTTTTACTAGCTCAAATTTTTGCTAAAACAAACATTAAAAATATGGGTAGTAAAAGTATAGGCGCTACAAATGTTTTAAGGGTAGTAAAAGAAAGCGATCCTAAACTAGCTAAAATACTTGCTATTGCAACCGCTATTTTAGACGCATTAAAAGGAATCATGCCTATATTAGTGGCAAAATTTATGGACTATGATGAAAATATCTTATGGACTATGGCTGTTTTAGCAGTATTTGGGCACTGCTTTTCTCCTTATTTAAAATTTGAAGGTGGTAAAGGAGTGGCTACAGGGGCTGGGGTTTTAGCAGTATTTTTACCTTTTGAAATAATATCTGCGGTTTTAGCTTGGTTTATCATAGGAAAGGTATTTAAAATTTCAAGCTTAGCTTCATTAGGAGCTTTAATTGTTTTAATAGCTACTTCATTTATTTTTCATTATGACATGCCTATGATCAACACTCATGCACCAATTTTTGTTATTGCATTTATAGTAATTTATAAACATATACCAAATATTTTAAGGCTTATTGGAAAACAAGAATGCAAAGTCATATAAAAGTCAGTTTAGAATTTAAATGTATTATAGGGCTTTTGGATTTTGAAAGAATTCAAGAACAAAAAGTTATTATAGAACTAGAAGCTAAAAGTAAAAAATTTTTAGATTATGCAAAACTTTGTATTAGAATAGAAAAAATTTATAAAAAGAAAAAATTTAAAACTATAGAAAAATCTTTAAAATACATATGCAAAGATATTAAAAAACATAATAAAAAGCTTAAATTTATAAATATCACTTGTTACAAACCTGATATTATCAAAAATGCATGCGTTGGAGCTAGTCTGAGTAAAAAATATTAAAATTTTTTTAAAGAATTTTGAACATTTGCTTAATTTGTGTTATACTTTTGCACTAAAACTATCTTCAAAGGAATAAAATGCGTATTTTAGTTGTAGAAGATGAAGCATCACTTAATAAAACTCTATCAAATACCTTAAATGAGTTTGGCTACCAAAGTGATACTTCAGAAAATTTTAAAGACGCTGAGTATTTTATAGGTATTAGACACTATGATTTAGTATTATCAAATTGGACTATTGGCAATAATGACGCAAGTGATTTAATTAATGCCATTAAGCAAAAATCTCCAAGAACTGCTATAGTTACAATATGCGCAAAAGCAGATAAAGAAAATGAAATCAAAGCTTTGAAAGCTGGAGCAGATGATTATATAAAAAAACCTTTAGATTTTGAAATTTTAATGGCGAGAATTGAAGCTAGACTTAGATTTGGCGGAACAAATGTGATCAAAATCGATGATTTAGTAATTGATCCTGATGAAGAAAAAATCACTTATCAAGGAAAAGATATAGAATTAAAAGGAAAACCTTTTGAAGTTTTAACTCATTTAGCTAGACATTCAGATCAGATTGTGTCAAAAGAACAACTTTTAGATGCTATTTGGGAAGAACCTGAACTTGTAACTCCAAATGTTATAGAGGTTGCAATCAATCAAATAAGACAAAAAATGGATAAACCGCTTAACATCTCTACCATAGAAACCGTGCGTCGTAGAGGATATCGTTTTTGTTTTCCTAAAAAAACTAACTAAAATTTTAGAATGATTTAATCATTCTAAAAAGTAGATTTTGTTTTTTCTTTCATTTTAAATTACCTATAAGTTTTTATATAGTATAAGTTTGCTTTATTACTTATAAAAAGGAAAAAAATATGTCACTTTTAATCACTAGAGAATGCATATCCTGTGATGCATGTAGGGAAGAATGTCCCGATGAAGCAATCTATGATAATGATCCAATTTATGTCATAGATCCTGATCTTTGCACTGAATGTGTGAATGAATTTTCAGAACCAGCTTGTATAGTAGCTTGTCCAGTAGATTGTATTATACCTGACCCTGATAATGTAGAAAGCATTGATGAGCTTCGTTTAAAACATAAAAATAAAGATATTTAATGGCTAAAAAAACAGCAGTAATTGACCTTGGCTCTAATTCCGTTCGTATGGTAGTTTTTGAAAAAACCTCAAGATATGGTTTTTTCATTTGTAGTGAGCACAAAAAGAAAGTAAGACTTGGAGAAAATGCTTACAATAATAATAAAATTCTTCAAGAAGAAGCCATGCTTAAAGCCGAAAAAGCTTTAACTTATTTTAAGGAAAAAGCTTTAAAAGAAAAATGTAGAAAAATTATTGCTGTTGGAACTTCTGCATTAAGAGATGCGCCCAATGCCAAAGATTTCATAGCTAGAATAGCAAAAAATGTAGGTTTAAATATAAAATGTATTAATGGAAAAACAGAGTCATTTTTAGGTGGGCTTGCTGCGCTAAATTTACTATCAGATATTCAAAATGCCACCACTATAGATATAGGTGGAGGATCGACTGAGCTTTGTTTAATCAAAGAAGGTAAGATTGTAGATTGTATTTCACTTGATCTTGGCACAGTAAGATTAAAAGAAATTTTTTACGATACAAAAAAATTTAATGCACTAGATCAATTTATACAAGAAGCACTAAAACAAGTTCCAAAGCATTTTCAAAATGAAAATATCATTGCCATAGGTGGAAGTTTAAGGGCATTGTCAAATTCTATAATGAAAAAAAACTCTTACCCGTTAAAAATGATTCATAATTTTAGTTATAGTTTTGAAAAAGAAAAAAATCACATAGAAAAAATTCAAAATGCTAAAAATTTAAATGATTTTAACATAAAAAAAGATCGTTTTGATACTATAAAAGAAGGATGTGTGATATTTTTAGCACTAGCAAAAAATTTAAAAGCTAAAAATATCATCACCTCTGCAGTGGGTGTTAGAGAAGGTGTATTTTTATCTAATCTTTTTCAAAAATATACTAAAATAAAAAACGAAACAACGGATTTTTCAAAATTTAATGCCAAATTTCCTCCGAATTTCAATCCAAGCTTAAAATCTATACAAGATCGTTTTAGTATAGATTATAATGATAAAAGTGCTTATTTTGCAAATAAACTATTTGATACTCTTTTGCCTATCCATAAAATTAATCTTGCTTTTAAAAAAGATCTTATAAATGCTGCAAAATTATCGCATATAGGCGAGAGAATTAATTTCTATTTTGCCAATGAACATAGTGCTTATATAGCTCTAAATAGCCTGCATTTTGGTTTTTCACATAAAGAAATTTTATTAATTTCTACTATTTTAAAAGCCAATGGAAAAAAAATCAATCCATTTGCGATAGAAAACATAAAAGATTTACTACCAAATAATCACATATTAGCTTGGCTTAATTTTATTTTAGCTTTATCAAAAAAACTTGCAAAAGACACTGATGAGAATCTTGATTTCACGCTAAAAAATCATACTTTGTATATATACTCGACTAAAAAACAAATTTATTTTTCAAAAGAAGAAATCAAAAAAATTTCAAAGCCAAAACTTATCATTTTGGCTTTTAATCAGCAAAATTAATTATTTTGTTTTAAAAGTAAATTTTGCAATCTTTGTTTATTTTCTTCAAAATAAGAGTCAAAATCTTTTTCTTTTGGCTTTTGAGGTGCTTTGTTTTGTTCTTCATTTTTTATCAAAGCTTCATTTGTTTCTAATACCACATTGGAATTTCCTATAATCATAGTATAACGCTTTAAACCATATTCAAAAACTACAAGTTGATTGTGTCTATCAAGTGGTCTTTGAAAGATTAAATTAAAATTCCTATCTAAAGGGTGTTTTTGTCTTAGATATATTTTTAAAAACCAAAGTCCAACAAGCAAAAGTATCAAAACGCTTACAACTAAAATATAATTTGTAAAATCATATTCTTGCATTTTTATTTCCTCGTTTTTTTCTTCTAAGCTTTTTTTAGTACTTAAATTTACACCTTCTTTTTGAGCACGCAACCTTAAACCATATTCGCCAATTGCATCAGCGGTGATTTGTATTTTATCACCTACATTTAAAGCTATAAAAGTTTTTTTATCTTCTGAAAAAATTTTAATTTTTTTTATAATATCAGAATTTAACGCTCTATCTTCCTCTTTTGCACTTTTAGCATTTAAAGTAAAAATAATAATACCATCTTTTTTCTTTTGACTAATACCTTCTTTATAAGGAACATCAAATGAAAAAGTAATATCCACCCTATCTTCTCTTGGATAAATATTGTAATCAAGAATTTTTGCCCCAAAAAGAGGTAAAGCAAGTAGTAAAATCCAAATAAATTTCATTGCAATTCTTTTTTGAAATACTGCAATACTGATTTAGAATCTAAAATTTCATTAATCCTTATAGCAAGGTTTTTCTCATACACCATTACCTCACCTTTGCCAAAAATTCTTCTATTTAAATAAAGTTCCACGCTTTCACCCGCTGGCTTTTCAAGGTCTATCACAGAACCAACTTCTAGCTTTAAAAGCTCTCTTACACTCATATTAGTAGTACCAAGCTCACTAACAAAATCAACGCTAATATCTAAAATATCTTCATAAGATTGCAACAATCCTAAATGATCTTCTATCATAATTTTTTATAACCTATTCTAAAACGGGCATTTTTCATTTCATAAGTAAATTTTTCTTTGAGTTTGATTTTTGAAAATCCATCAATACGTCCTAAATATTCAGGAACACCCAAACGATACTCATCTTTGCCATTAGTGTCATTAAGTAATTTTTTGGCATAACCTATAATTTGATTAGCTACTTCTTTTACTAAATCTGCTAGATCATCTTCTTTTAACTCTTCATGCAATAAAAATTGCGCAATCTCATTAAGAGCCTTTTTTTGAAAAAACAGATAAAAACTATATTCTTCATTTTTAAAATACAAAGGTATAGAAGCCCCATAAAGCTCCCCTCTAATCACGCTTGTTGGTGTAATTTTAAGTTTTAAAATGTGTTCACAAAAGTGATAAATCGAATATTCTAGTGTTTTAGTCATAGTTTTTTCCTTAGATAACTTTATAATAAATTTATTTTACTAAATAAACCTTTAATCACAATTAATAATTAAAATATAAAATATAGTAAATTTTTATTTAAATTAAAAAAGGTTTTTTGATGTTTATAGAAAATTTTAACATAAATGAAAAAGTTTTCATCATCGCTGAACTTTCAGCCAATCATGCAAATAGTCTTGAAATAGCTTTAAAAACTATACAAGCAGCCAAACAAGCAGGAGCTAATGCTATAAAAATTCAAACCTATACCCCAGATAGCTTAACACTAAATTCTGACAAAAAAGATTTTATTATTGAAGGTGGTTTATGGCATGGACGCAAACTATATGAGCTCTACGAAGAAGCTAAAACTCCTTATGAGTGGCATGAAAAACTTTTTGAATGTGCTAAAAATGAAGGTTTAATTTGCTTTTCTAGTCCTTTTTCTAAAGAAGATGTAAATTTTTTAAGGCAATTTAATCCCCCAGCTTATAAAATCGCTTCCTTTGAAGCAAATGATTATGATTTTGTGCGTTATGTAGCAAAAGAAAACAAACCTACTTTAGTTTCTACAGGCATAGCCTATGAAGAAGAACTTGAAATGATTATTAAAATTTTTAAAGAAGAAAACAATCCGAATTTAATTTTGCTTAAATGCACCTCGGCTTATCCTTCACAAATTTGTGATTTAAATTTAAATGTCATAAAAACTTTACAAGAAAAATTTAACACTATTGTTGGTTTAAGTGATCATAGCGAGGGATTTTTAGCACCAACTTTAGCCGTAGCTCTTGGCGCAAGAATCATAGAAAAACATTTTATATTAGACAAAACTTTAAATAGCGCTGATGCTAAATTTAGTCTTGATTTTGAGGAGTTTAAGCAAATGTGTTCTATGGTGCGTTTAAGCGAGCAAGCTTTAGGAAACAAAGAATTTAGCATGGATGAAAAAACTTTAAAAAACCGCCATTTTGCAAGAAGTTTATACGCAAGTAAAGACATCAAAAAAGGTGATATTTTCACACGAGAAAATATAAAAAGCGTAAGACCAAGCCTAGGTTTGCATCCTAAATTTTTACCTATCATGCTTGGTAAAAAAGCAAGTTGTGATATAGAATTTGCTAAAGCTTTAGAAGAAAAACATTTCAAGGAATAATCATGGAAAAACATATTTTGTTTAAAAATCATGATAGTAAAAAATATGTTTTGATATAATAAAATAAAAATTTGGACTTTAAATGAATAAAGAATTATTTTTAAAAAACACCCAAGCTCTTTTTGAAGTAGATCAAATACTAGCTTATGAGTTGAGAAAAATCACTCAAAATCATAAATTTAAAATCATAGAAAATAAAATTTTTGATTTGCAAAATCAAGTTTTTTTAGATGAAAATCATTCTTTTGATTATGATAAATTTCAATTATATCCAGTATTATTTTTTTATGGTTTTGGCGATGGAAAATTTTTTATAGAACTTTTAAAAAATCAGAATTTAAAACATATTGTTATTTTTGAAGAAGAATTAGAAATTTTATATCTAGCTTTTCATATGATTGATTTTACCACACTTCTTAGAAAAGAAAAACTTATTTTGTTTTTTACACCAAATATCAACACCGCTCAACTTAAAGTTTTATTTAATTATCCGCAAATCAAACATACGCTGAAAATTTTCAATTTTCATTTTTATAATGATTTTTATATTAATTTTTATACACCCAATGCTCAAAATGTGATGCAAATTTTATTAAATCTCATAAAAACACTAATGCTTGCTCGTGGAAATGACCCAAAAGATGCTTTGCTAGGAATAAAACATAATATTATAAATTTAGAAAAAATCATCACTCATACGCCTTTTAAAAATCTAATAAAAGATAGAAAAGCAAAAGCAAAAAATGCCATTATAGTTTCAACAGGTCCTTCTTTGATGAAACAACTTCCGCTTTTAAAAAAATACCAAGAAAATGTTGTGATTTTTAGCGCTGATAGCTCTTATGCTATCTTAGCCAAAGAGGGAATTAAGCCTGATTATGTCTTTTCACTAGAAAGAGTAGATTTTACTAGCGAATTTTTTAATAATGATTTTGGAGAATTTGATAAAAATATATTATTTATCATAGCTTCTTTAACTCATCCTAAAACCATAGAATATTTAGAAAAAAATAATAGAAATTATATGCTTGTTTTAAGACCTTTGTTTTTTGAAAGCAAACTTGGCTTAAATGAATATGGTTTTTTGGGAAATGGCATGAGTGTTGCTAATATGGCTTATGAGTTAGCTGGAGCTTTAAGATTTGAAAATATTATTTTAATAGGGCAAGATCTAGCTTATAGTGATGATGGAAAGTCTCACCCAAAAGAACATTTATATGGTGATCAAGGAGATGAAGAAGTTGTTTATAAAACAATCTGTGCATATGGAGGCAATAAAGAAGTAAAGACACAACTCACATGGTATTTGTTTTTAAAAAGTTTTGAAAAAGATATAGCTCTAGCTAGAGATATATTAAAAATCAAAACTTATAATGCCACAGAAGGTGGGGCAAGGATAGAAGGGACCATAGAAAAACCTTTTAAAGAAATTTGTGAAGAGTTTTTAAAAGAAAAAATTGAAAAAAATATTATTTTAACAAAAGCAAAAAATCCACAAAAAAAACTAAAACAATGCAAAGAAAAACTCAACAAACAAATAAAACAAAGTGAAATTTTTATCAATGAATGTAAAAAAGCTATTAAAGATAAAAGCTTAGAAAGATTAGAAAAACTGAGACTTAAGCTCCCAAAAAGTGAATTTTTTTCAGATATTTTACAAGCTAGATGCTTTCAAAATGAATGTGAGGTTTTAAAATACAAAGTTGAAAAAGAAAAAAATACAAAATCTTTCTTAGAACAACAAATCGATTTTTTTGATGAGATTATTTTATATCTTGAAAATTATAATAAAACTATAAAAGAAAATTTAAAGGCATAATTATGAATCATGAGCTTTTTAAGAAAAATATCCAATCCCTTAACCCATCTTTTCAAAAACTTTTTAAAAACATCAAAAAAACACCATATAAAATAATACAAGGAAACGATTCTTTAGATATTAATATTAAAGATAAACAAGGAAAGATAATTTATGAAAATCCTATTTTAGAATTAAATACTATGCTGGCAAAATATGATCAAATGTATAAATTATATCCTGTGCTTTATTTTTTTGGATTTGGAAATGGAATTTTATATAAAGCTCTTTTACAAAATCCAAATTTAAAGCATATCATAGTTTTTGAAGACAACTTGGAATTAATCTATAGCTTGTTTTTTCATATAGATTTTTCAAAAGAATTAAAAACAAATAAACTAATTTTAGCACAATGCAATATACCAAATTCTACATTGCTTTCTTTAATGTCAAGAAACCCTTTTAGAGAATTTATAAGAACATATTTTTTAGAAATACATTCTAGATACTATGAAAGATTTACAAACGATATTTTAAATTTAAATCAAAAAATACTCTCTTGTATAAGATCTATTGCAGTAGGAAAAGGAACAGATGCTAAAGATACTTTACAAGGGATAGAACAATTCATGGAAAATATTCTAAAAATGCTTTCAAAACCTTGCTTAAAAGAATTGCTAAATAAAAGAAAGACATTGAGTAAAAATGCAATCATAGTATCTACGGGACCATCTTTAAGTAAGCAGCTACCTTTACTCAAACAGTATCAAGATAATGTGGTAATTTTTTGTGCTGATAGTGCTTATCCTATTTTATATCAAGAAAATATCAAGCCTGATTATGTTTTTATGGTTGAAAGAGGAGAAATTACTGCGGAATTTTTTAATAATGACTTTGAAAATTTTGATAAAAACACATTATTTATTTTAACTTCATTAGTTCATCCTAATGCAATTAACTATCTAGAGCAAAACAATAGAAAATTTATGTGCATATCAAAAGAAACTTTTGAAACTTATTTTGGTTTAAATGCTTTTGGTTATGTTGATTTAGCAATTTCTGTTGCACATTTAGCTTTTATATTTGCCAATCTATTAAATTTTAAAAATATTTTCTTTATAGGACAAGACTTAGCTTTTAATGATCTAGGACACTCTCACCCTACAAACTACCAACATAGTCCAACTTATGAAAGTCGATTGGAAAAAATTGATACTTTGGCTTATGGTGGCAAAGGTTATGTAAAAACACATATTGCATGGGATATGTTTAAAACAACATTAGAATATTTAATCGCAAATTCAAAAGCAAAAATTTACAATGCCACAGAGGGTGGAGCAAGGATAGAAGGAACTATAGAAAAACCTTTTAAAGAAATTTGCAAAGAGTTTTTAAAAGAAAAAATTGAAAAAGATTTTCCCATTTTAGAAAACTTTACCCCGGATAAAAAACAAGAATATTTACTAAAGACCTATCATAAATTAATTAAATTATTAGAAGATATAGAAAAATACTTAAAAAAGTATCAAAATATAATCAATTTTATCAACAATTCATCTGATGTAAATATTACATTACAATATCTAGACGAGCTTGATCTTGATGATTTTAAAGATAATGCTTTAATAAGACTTTTGCTCGCTTGTTATTTAGATCAACTACGCTTTCATCTTGCAAAAATTTTTGTAATAATTCCAAAAAGCCAACAAATGCAAAAAGAAAAAAGTAAATTTTGGATCAACTCTCATTTAGAATACTTTCAACTCATTATTATTACCCTAAAAAAATTAGAAATAATTCTTTTAAACAAAAAATGTTTTATAAAAGACATTCTGACTAAAAATAATTTAGAAAAATATATTAAAAAATGACGATATTATTTTTTTAATCAAAAAGGATAAAAATGAAAACAGAGATTTTTAAAAAAAATTTAAAAGCCTTAAAAGGAAGTGAGTATCAAACGCTAAAAAGAAGATTAGGTAGAATAAAAGAAGTTAAAGATTATATTTATGTTTTTGATAAAGATCCTTTAAATTGTAATATATGCTATAAAAATATAAAAAATTTATATATAAATCCTTTAAAAGAACTACAAGAAAAAATTGAGCTATTTAATAAAGAATACTTAAGATACCCTATACTTTTTTTCTATGGATTAGGCAATGGTATATTTTACAAAAGTTTGCTTGCAAATAAAGAACATAAAAGAGTTATTGTATACGAAAAAGATATTGAGTTGATATTTTTAGTTTTTAATATGATAGATTTTTCCAAAGAACTTTTAGAAGGTAGATTTATTTTAATCCATACAAAGGAATTTAACTATACAAAAGCTGATACGTTGTGCTCTTTTTTAAATTTATTTTTAAAAACTTACACTCTGCATATTCATTGTGAATTTTATGAAGAAAAACAAAAAGAAGAAATTAAAAACATAAATGATTTAAATTCCAAAGTTATTAAAAATATTGCCTTAAGAAGAGGAAATGACCCAATTGATGCTATGCAAGGCATAGAGCAATTTGTTCTAAACTTACCTAAAATGCTTACACATCCAAATTTTAACGAATTTAAGAAAAAAAGATCAAATAAAAGCAAAAATGCTATATTGGTAGCTACTGGACCTTCTTTAAAAAAACAACTTCCTTTACTTAAAAAATATGCTAATAAAGCTACTATATTTTGCGCTGATAGTGCTTATCCTATCTTAGCAAAGGCAGGTATAAAACCTGATTATGTTTGTATGCTAGAAAGAGATGATGTGGTGTCAAAATGCTTTGATAATGATTTTAAAGAATTTGATAAAGACATTACTTTTATTTTAGCTTCGTTAGTATATAAAGATAGTATAAAATTTTTAGAAAAAAATAAAAGAAAATATATTTTAGTTTCAAGATCAATGCCTTTTGCTTATTCTTTAGGATTACATGATTTTGGCTATGTAAGCGGTGGAATGAGTGTAGCACATTTAAACTATGAACTAGCACTTTTACTAGGGCATGAAAATATTGTCTTAATAGGACAAGATTTAGCTTATAGTGATGATGGAAAATCTCATAGTGAAGGATTTTTACATGAAAGTTATCACGAAGGAGATTTTGAACGCGATCATGGAAAATTTGAAACCTTAGCTTATGGTGGAAAAACTTATGTGCAAAGTTCAGAAGTTTGGATGTTATTTAAGCAAATTTTTGAAAGTTTATTTCATAAACAAACAAAAGCAAAAATTTACAATGCCACAGAAGGTGGGGCAAGGATAGAAGGAACTATAGAAAAACCTTTTAAAGAAATTTGTAAAGAGCTTTTAAAAGATGAGGTAAAAAAACCTTTTCCAAAACTAAATCCACCAAAACGCAAAGATAGCCAAGAGCTTATGTTAAAAGCTTACAAACAAATCAAACAAAATATAAAAGCTAATGAAAAATTCTTAAAAATTTGTAAAAAATTACATAAAGAATTAAACTATCAAAGCAAAACACATTATACTTTACATGAGTTAAATACAAAAATAGATCAACTAAAAGAGACTATAGAAAGTAATAAATACATTTTCTTAAGAGAAGTTTTAAGTCCTTCTTTATTTCATCTTGAAAGCAATTTTTCAAAAATTTATGTTAACCCTATGCACAATGATAGCGATAAACAAAATAAACTTGTTGCTTGGATTACAGCACATAAATCTTGGTTAGAAGAAATCAGCGAGTTAGCTTTAGTTCAAGAAAAAGCCTTAAAAATAGCCATCATACCTTTACAAGATATTTTAGAAAAAAGAAATTTAATATAAGGCAAAACTGCCTTATATTATTTGGATTTATTGTAAGAGTTTTAAAACATTTTGTTGCACAGCATTAGCCTGACTCATAGCATAAGATCCACTTTGAGCTAGGATGTTGTATTTAGAGAAATTTGCACTTTCTGCTGCAAAGTCTACATCTCTGATGTTTGATTCAGCTGATTTGATATTTACTTGGGTTACACTGATGTTATTTAGTGTAGCTGTGATTTGATTTTGCACCGCACCAATATCAGCTCTAATGGCATCTAGATTTGCTGTAGCAGTTTCTACTATATCCATCACAGCCATAGCACCTTTAAGTGTAGTAACACCTGGAGTTTGATCATTAGCTGCTATATTCATAGAAGCCTTAAAATTAACAAATTGAGTATTACCAGCAACTGCAGCAGAACCAACACCAAATGCCACCGAAAATGCTGTTGCAAAAACAACATTATCTGCATAAATTTTAGAATACTCATGACCGCTACCTATTGAAAATCCTGAACCTTCACTCATACCACTACCTGATGCACCCATAAGAGTAGAAACAGATGATTGTGTAACAATCATTTTACCACCGCCTTTATAAGCATTAAAGCCCATAGCATCAGCCACATTGGTATCAATTCTTCCTTTTGATTCTCTTAAAGATACAGAAGCTTGAGAGATCATTTGAGTTGCACCCATACCTATAGTAGAAAGATTGCTTCCTGATATTAAGATATCTTTACCATCATTTTTAATTAAAGACAAACGACCATAATTTTCATAATCCTTTCGCAATATACCAGAACCACCGCCAATACTACCTTCTATTTTTATCCCTCTACCATCTCTTGAAGTTAATACAAGTCTACCATTAGCATCTCTTGAGGCTTCTACTCCTGTGCTATCTTTAACTGAATTTATAGCAGCTACTAAAGAGCCATTTTGATCACTATCTTGATATTCTATTTTACCTATGGTTACACCATTAATCTTAAAATCATCACTTGTAGCACCGGCTTTTATAGGGCCAACACCTGTAGTTTCAACTAAGAAATTTGCTCTAACACCCGTAATATCAGCTACTCTATTAATCTCTTCAGCTAAAGCTCCCATACCTGTTCCTACTGAAGTAGAAATCACTACAGGTTGGAATTTAAAATCATCTACTCCATTATAATTTTTAATAGTAAGTTGAGCTATACCGCTATCTTTAGCTTGTGAGCCTGTTTCAAATCTAGTTACACCTATTTTAGAACTTTGAGTTGGCCCTATGCTAGCTTTTACAGTTTGATTTGACTGTGCACCTAGTTGGAATTCTTGATTTATAAAGTTTCCACTTAAAAGTTGCTTGCCATTAAATGCTGTAGTGTTAGCTATATTATCAAGTTCTTCCATCAAACGATTAATATCAGCTTGAAGCATATTTCTTGTTTTAGTGCTTTGTCCATCTTGTGCTGCTTGAGTAGCTTTTACTTTGATAGTATCTAAGATTTTAAGCTGCTCATCCATAGCCTTATCAGCTGTTTGTAAAATACCTATAGCATCATTACCATTATTTATCGCTTGACCTAAAGTTGCAGCTTGTGATCTTAAGCTATCTGCTATAGCCATACCTGAAGCATCATCTGCTGCGGAATTGATTCTAAGACCTGAACTAAGTCTTGATAAAGACTTATCAAGCTCTCTTGCTGTGATAGTTGAATTTGCATGTGCATTCATTGCACCTATGTTGGTGTTTATTCTAAAACCCATTTTAAATCCTTTCAAAATATTGCTTAGAACTTTTAAAGCAATAAATGTTCCAAATTTTAAAGAGTGTTTTAAAGAGTGTTTTAAAGAGTGTTTTAAAGAGTGTTTTAAAGAGTGTTTTAAAGAGTGTTTTAAAGAGTGTTTTAAAGAGTGTTTTTAAACAAACACCTTGAAATTCAAGGTGTTTTGGATTTCTTAACTATTGTAATAATCTCATTACATTTTGTTGCACAGCATTAGCCTGACTCATAGCATAAGATCCACTTTGAGCTAGGATATTATGCTTAGCAAAGTTTGCACTTTCTGCTGCAAAGTCTACATCTCTGATGTTTGATTCAGCTGATTTGATATTTACTTGGGTTACACTGATGTTATTTAGTGTAGCTGTGATTTGATTTTGTACAGAACCAATATCAGCTCTAATCTTATCAAGGTTAGTAATAGCAGTTTCAGCTATATCCATCACAGCCATAGCACCTTTAAGTGTAGTAACACCAGCTTCTTGATCTTTAGCTGCTATATTCATAGAAGCCTTAAAATTAACAAATTGAGTATTACCAGCAACTGCAGCAGAACCAACACCAAATGCCACCGAAAATGCTGTTGCAAAAACAACATTATCTGCATAAATTTTAGAATACTCATGACCGCTACCTATTGAAAATCCTGAACCTTCACTCATACCACTACCTGATGCACCCATAAGAGTAGAAACAGATGATTGTGTAACAATCATTTTACCACCGCCTTTATAAGCATTAAAGCCCATAGCATCAGCCACATTGGTATCAATATTTCCTTTTGATTCTCTTAAAGATACAGAAGCTTGAGAGATCATTTGAGTTGCACCCATACCTATAGTAGAAAGATTGCTTCCTGATATTAAGATATCTTTACCATCATTTTTAATTAAAGACAAACGACCATAATTTTCATAATCCTTTCGCAATATACCAGAACCACCGCCAATACTACCTTCTATTTTTATCCCTCTACCATCTCTTGAAGTTAATACAAGTCTACCATTAGCATCCTTAGAAGCTTCTACTCCTGTGGTATCTTTAACTGAGTTAATTGCTGAAATTAAGGCTCCATTTTCATCACCATCTTTATACTCAACCTCACCAATTTTTACCCCATTAATAGCAAAATTTTGATCAGTTTTGCCTGCTTTAATATTACCAACACCTGTAGTTTCAACTAAGAAATTTGCTCTAACACCTGTAATATCAGAAACTCTATTAATCTCTTCAGCTAAAGCTCCCATACCTGTTCCTACTGAAGTAGAAATCACTACAGGTTGGAATTTAAAATCATCTATACCATTATAATTTTTAATAGTAAGTTGAGCTATACCGCTATCTTTAGCTTGTGAGCCTGTTTCAAATCTAGTTACACCTATTTTAGAGCTTTGAGTTGAACCAATACTTGCTTTGATAGATTGATTTGACTGTGCACCTACTTGGAATTCTTGATTTACAAAACCACCACTTAATAACTGCTTTCCATTGAATGAAGTTTGATTTGCAATATTATCAAGTTGCTCCATCAAACGATTAATATCGGCTTGAAGCATATTTCTTGTTTTAGTAGTTTGCCCATCTTGTGCTGCTTGAGTAGCTTTTACTTTGATAGTATCTAAGATTTTAAGCTGCTCATCCATAGCCTTATCAGCTGTTTGTAAAATACCTAAAGCATCATTACCATTGCTTATAGCTTGACCCAAAGTATTAGCTTGTGATCTTAAGCTATCTGCTATAGCCATACCTGAAGCATCATCTGCTGCGGAATTGATTCTAAGACCTGAGCTTAATCTGCTTAGAGAGTTATCTAATGCTCTTGAGTTTAAATTTGCGTTGTTTTGAGCATTTAAAGATGCCACATTAGTATTTATACGAAATCCCATTTTAAATCCTTTTAAATAAATTCAACCGCTTCCATGCAGTTGTTTAAGCTATATCGAAAAAATGATAAAAAAATTTATACTTTTAAGATATTTTTATATTCATTTATAGAATTTTCCATACTTGCTAGACTTAATGCTGTAAATTCTAAAAATATTTTTAAAAAATCTGCATAACTTGATAAAGCATTTTGAGACTCTTGATATAAACTCACATTAAAAAAGCCCCTATGATAAAATAATGATTTATACATAAAACTTTGTAAAATTTTCGCATTATCTAATAAACCATTAAAATCAAAAATAAACTTTGATACTTGCTCATCAAAAACTGCATTTTGATTTTGCAAAATTACTAAAAGATTTTTTGCTTTTTGATGTAAAGCATTTAACTCTAAATAATCTTTTTGTAAAATTTCCAAAGATTTTTTTAATAATTTTTCTTGCCTATTAATACTTAAAACATTTGGAAATACATAATCTTGTTTTTTATCTTTATATAGTGCTAAAACCTTTTCAAAAGGTATCTCTATGGTATAATCTATAAAAGCTCCACCTTCTGTGGCATTGTAAAACTTAACATTAGGATGAGATAAAAATAAAACTTCCAATCTTTTTCTAAATTCATCCCAGCCTATATTTGTTTGAACAAATCCTTGTTTATTATAAGCTAACACTCGAAGTTTTTCTGCTTTGTGTTCAGCTTCTTCTACATTATGAAATGTAAAAACTTCTGGGTTAGCATGTGACTTCCCATCATCACCAAAAGCCAAATCCTGTCCTATCATGATTACATTAGTAAATCCCAAAGCTATAGCAAAATTATAAGCAAAATGAGCTACATTGATACCTATATCCAAATAGCCAAAATCATTTAAATTAAATTTTTGCTGGTAATCTAAATTTTGTAGAATATAAATTTTTTGTTTTTTATCTTTTAAAATTAATATCAATTCTTTATTTATATTTCCACTAAGTACAAAAATAGGTTCTTTGGGATTTAAAGGTAAATCCTCGTAAAAACATTTACATTTTTCCTGTATATCCATAGTAAAAACAAAATCAGGATAAATTTCATTCTTAAGTAAAGTTTTGTAAGTAGCATCTAAAGCAAATATCACATAATCATCTTGATATGTTTTTAAAAGCTTAAGTTGTTTATTTAAAGAAGGACCTGCACACACTACAATAACACTTTTATTTCTTCCTTTATTTTCATAAATAAATCTTTGAAAAGGAGTATTTTTTAAGACTAAAGGTATATTAGATAAAAATTGTTTATAAATTTTAGCATCCATGGTAAAGCTCGTATCTATATTTAGGACAACTCTATAAATAACATCTAAGCACTTTTGATACACAAAATCAAACATAGGACTATTGTTATAAAATTCACTATAAGGCAAAAGTTTAAAAAGCCCTAAATACTCAAAACAATCTTTTTGTGAAAAAAGCAAAACAAGATACTCTTCTAATCTTTTCTCTTCTACATCACAAAGATATATTTTTCCGCTTGAAAGCTCTTGACTCAAATCCATCTTGCTTAAAACATTAGCAAAAAATTCTGCTTTATCAAAAATAAAAATATGTTTATTAATAAGCTTTTTTAAAAAAAGTCCATCTCCTATACCGCAAAAAAATATATTAGGTTTTATTAAATCATCTTTTGAAGGCACAAAGGGTGTTTGACTTGGAAAGATGTCGATAAATTCTTCTTTTAAAGATAGAATTTTTTCTTGTAATGGTTTATTGGTAAATTCTAAAGCTTGTAAGTTTTTTTGCAAAAACATTTTATATCCTATGAAATTAAATTATAAAAAATTATATCATTAATTGCATTTTATTTAAAAATCCATCTAAGCAAAAAATTTAACTTTTTTTTATACACTTTTACTAATTTTAATCCTTATAAGGAAAATAATGAAAAATTTAATCATAGTAGAATCACCTGCTAAAGCTAAAACCATAGGTAATTTTCTAGGTAAAGACTATGAGGTAATAGCTTCTAAAGGCCACATTAGAGATTTACCTAAAACTAGCTTTGGTATAAAAATAGAAGATGAAAATTTTAAACCAGAATATAGAATTTCAAATGATCATTCAAGTTTAGTAAAAGAACTCAAAGAAAAGGCTAAAAAAGCTAAAACCATCTACCTTGCAACCGATGAGGATCGTGAGGGTGAAGCCATAGCTTATCATATAGCTAAGGCTATTAATAAAGATGAAAATTCCCTGCCACGCATAGTTTTTCATGAGATTACTAAAAGCGCTATAGAAAATGCTTTAAAAAACCCAAGATCTTTAAATGTAAATAGTGTCAATGCTCAACAAACTAGACGCTTACTTGATCGTATAGTAGGCTATAAATTAAGTCCTTTACTAAATCAAAAAATCCAAAAAGGCTTAAGTGCAGGGCGTGTGCAAAGTGCGGCTTTAAAAATCATCGTCGATAGGGAAAGAGAAATAAAAGCTTTTACTCCTTTAAAATACTTTAGTATAGATATGATTTTTGAAAAAGACTTGCAAGCTGAATTAGTCGAATTTCAAAATCAAAAGATAGAAAAACTAAGTCTAACTAACGAAGATAGAGCCAAACTCATCTTTGAAGCTTGCAAAAATGCTAACTTTAAAATAAAAGATATAGAAAGTAAAGATAGAAAAATAGCTCCACAAGCACCTTTTATGACCTCAACCCTGCAACAAAGCGCGAGCAATCGCCTAGGTTTTAATCCTAAAAAAACCATGATGATTGCCCAAAAACTTTACGAGGGTGTAAAAACCCATCAAGGTATTATGGGTGTGATCACTTATATGAGAACTGACAGCTTAAACATCGCAAAAGAAGCTTTAGAAGAAGTAAGAAAACTCATCAAAAATGATTTTGGCAAAGAATACCTACCAAGCAAAGCAAATATTTATACCACTAAAAGCAAAGGCGCTCAAGAAGCACACGAAGCCATAAGACCGACTAATCTTAGCTTTACTCCAAAACTTGCAAGTGAATTTTTAGAAAAAGATGAAGCAAGATTATATACTTTAATATATAATCGCTTTTTAGCTTCACAAATGAATCCTGCTATATCTCAAACTCAAAATGTCTATGCAAAATCAAACGAAGCAAGTTTTAAAATAAGTGGTAGAAAAATTTTATTTGATGGGCATTATAAAGTATATGGAGATATGGATAAAGATAAAATTTTACCTAATTTAAAACTAGAAGATATACTAAATATACAAAATATAGAATTAAACTCGCATTTTACCGAGCCACCTTCAAGATATTCTGAAGCTGGACTTGTTAAAAAGTTAGAAAATCTTGGCATAGGACGCCCTTCTACTTATGCTCCAACCATCTCTTTACTTAGTGCAAGAGAATATGTGCGTATAGATAAAAAGCAAATCATACCTAATGAAATAGCCTTTGTTGTAACAGAAGTTTTAGAACAAAACTTTAGCGATATAGTAGATAGTGATTTTACTTCTAAAATGGAAGATAAACTTGATATCATTGCAGAAGGCAAAATGGACTGGCAAGAAGTTTTAAGAGAGTTTTATTTTCCTTTTATGAGAAAAATTGATGAAGGTAAAAAAAACATAAAAAGCCAAAAAACTTTCACAAAGCTAGATGAAACCTGCCCTGATTGCGGTGGAGAGCTTGCTATAAGAAAAGGAAGATATGGAGAATTTATAGCTTGTTTAAATTTTCCAAAATGTAAATACTCAAGAAATTTAAAACAAGAAACACAAAATGAAGAAAAAAGCGAGAAAAAACTCAATACCATAGGCGTGAAATGCCCAAGCTGTCAAGAAGGCGAGATCGTGGAGCGTTTTTCTAAGCGTGGTAAATTTTATGGATGTAGTGCTTATCCAAAATGCAACTATATAAGCAAATACAAACCAAGTGAAGAAAAATGTAGCAAATGTAGCGAAACTTTGATTATCAAAGAGCTTAAAAAAGGCACATTTTTAGAGTGCTTAAAATGCAAAATCAAAAAGGAAATTTAATGCAAATCATGCTTTGTGCTATATCTAATATAGCAAGTGGAGGGTGCGGGGAAGATTGTAAATACTGCACTCAAAGCGCTCATGTAAAAACTAATATCAACAAATACAAAAGAAAAGATATAGATCAAATTGTTTTAGAAGCTAAAATAGCTAAGAAAAACGAGGCTTTAGGTTTTTGTTTAGTTACAGCAGGTGCTGGACTTGATGATGAAAAACTTGAGTATGTGTGCAAAGTAGCTCATGCGGTGCAAAAAGAAGTAGAAGGACTTTTACTCATAGCTTGCAATGGCATAGCAAATTTAGAACAACTCAAAGAATTAAAAAAAGCAGGAATTTTTTCTTATAATCATAATCTAGAAACTTCTAAAGAATTTTTTCCAAACATATGCTCTACGCATACTTGGGAGCAAAGATTTCAAACTAATCTTTATGCTAAAGAAGCAGGTTTAATGCTTTGCTGTGGCGGAATTTATGGTCTTGGAGAAAGTGAAGCTGATAGAAAAAGTTTTAGAACAAGTTTAAAAGAGCTTGATCCTTTTTCCTCACCTATTAATTTTTTCATACCAAATGAAAATTTAAAGCTCAAGCAAAACTTATTAAATGCTGATGAGGCGTTAAATATCATCAAAGATACTAAAAAAGACTTACCAAATGCACATATCATGGTAGCAGGTGGTAGAGAAGTAGTGCTAAAAGAAAGACAATATGAAATTTTTGACGCAGGAGCTAGTGCTATAGTAGTAGGTGATTATCTTACAACTAAAGGCGAAGAACCTAGCAAAGACATACAAAAACTAAAACAAATGGGATTTAGCTTTGCTAGCTCATGCCATTGATGCTCAAGCTGCTACGGATTTAAAAATTTTATTAGTCGTAGCAGGATGTTTGCTTACATCACCTTATATTGCTAAATTTTTAAAACTCCCACTTTCAGCTACTGAAATTATGCTTGGCTCTTTTATAGGATTTTTAGGTTTTATAGGAGAAAGTGAGAATTTTAAGCTTTTGGCTAATGCAGGATTTTACTATCTTATGTTTATAGCAGGGATGGAAATCAATCTTAAAACCTTTTTAAAAACCGAAAGAAGCTTACTTAATAAAGCTTTTATTTACATCATACTTTTATATGTTTTTAGCGTTTTAGCGGTTGAAAGTATAGATATTTCTTATATTTTTGTCATTATCATACCTGTTATGAGTGTGGGTTTGCTCTCAACGCTTTATAGAGACTTTGGGAAAAATTGTGAGTGGCTAAATGTATCCATGGTGGTAGCCACTTTAGCTGAAGTTGTGAGCATAGTTTTGCTTACCATAGCTGCAGCATTTTTGGGAAAAGGTGCTGATCTTTTCTCACTCACTCAAAATTTATTATACCTGGTGGGATTTTTAGCACTTTGTATTTTTGGATTTAAATTTTTAGAAGTACTTTTTTGGTGGTATCCACAACTTAAAACCATACTCATGCCTTGGCAAGATCAAAATGAAAAAGATATAAGATTTTGCATGGCAATTTTCATAGCCATAGTTGCGATTATGATTTATTTTAAACTTGAAGTTGCACTTGGAGCTTTTATAGCGGGTTCATTTATAGCTACTTTTTTTGATCATAAAAAAGACTTAGAGCATAAACTTTCTAGTTTTGGCTATGGCTTTTTAATCCCTATATTTTTCATTTATATAGGTTCAAGCTTTAAACTCCAAATGCTTTTAAACCCTCAAGTTTTAATCATAGCTTTTTCACTAACTATCTTTATGATAGGACTAAGAATACTTTGCGCTATGACTTTTGTAAAAATACTTGGTTTAAAAAATACCTTTTTATTTGGCTTAAGCCATTCTATGCCACTAACCTTACTTATCGCAGTAGCTACGCTTTCTTATCAAACTAATATTATCACTCAAGATATATACTCAGGATTAGTGCTTACTGCTTTACTTGAAGCAATTTTAGCTATTAGCTTAATAAAATTTATTAATAATCTTAGTAGAAAATAACTCTACTAAGTATTTATTTTCACTTGCTATAATTTTCTTATGAAAAATTTAGACACACTTTTAGAATTAGCCTTAAAAGCAGGCAAGGAAGCCTCTAAGGTATTGCTTGAATATAAAGACAAAAATACCTTATGGCTTAAAGATGATGATTCCCCGGTAGGTTTAGCTGATATAAAATCTAATGAAGCTATTAGTGAAATTTTAGCTTCAAGCGATATAGCTATATGCTCTGAAGAAAATATACTTTCTTATGAAGAAAGAAAAAATTTAGAGTATTTTTGGCTAATAGATCCTCTTGATGGCACTAAATCTTATGCTAAAAAAGATAAAGAATATTGTGTTTTAATCGCATTAATCCATAAAAACACTCCTGTGCTTTCGCTTATAGGCGATGTGGAAAATAATGCGTTTTATTATGCACATACCCATACTAAAGTTTATAAAAATAATGAAATTTTAAATCTTAATTTAGAGCAATACGAAAAGGTTAAAAATATAGCCCTTTACTCTAAAAATCATGATAATAATGAAGATTTTTTTATTCAAAATCATCTTGAAGGCATTAAGGTTTCATCTGCTTTAAAGTTTGTATATTTACTTGAAGCAAAAGCTGGAATTTACCCGCGTTTTGGTGGCCCAAAAGCTTGGGATATAGCTGCGGGAGATTTTTTAGTCAAACAAAATGGTGGAATTTTATACGATTTTGATAAAAAGGCCTTAAACTACAATAGTCCTGATTTTAAACTTCCAAGTTTTATAGCTTTTGCTAAGAATGAATTTAAATTAAAAGGTTTTTAGTGAGATTTTTTTTGGTGTTTTTGTGTTTTTTAAGTGCTATTTATGCCAATTCTTTTGCAAATAAAAAAATCATCAAATTACAAAATAATGATAATTTTAATATCATCAATCTTGATCAAGATATAAATTATGATAAACTCTCACACATTAGCACCTTAGCTTTAGTGCCAAGCTATGAAAAAGAATATAATTTTTATTTTTCAAATTTAAAAATCGATGCTAAAAGCATGGCAAAAGACACACTAAAAGCATTAAGTGCTATTTTAAATGAGCAAAATAATTTTGCCTTACTTAGTCAAAAAGAAAATCAAACTTATATCAATAGTCAAAATATCTTACAAATAAATAAAAATTTCATCAATGCAAGTGAGTTTTTAGAATTTAATCGTTTCAAAAAGGCTGATTTTATTATTTTGCTAGATTTAAAAAGCATTCAAGCAAGCCAACAAAATTTCTTGCTTTTTTCCAATTTTGAAGTCAAAGCCGACATAGAATACAAACTTTTTAACGCCAAAACAAAAAAACTAAAAGATCATAAAATCCTTACTATCAATACTCAATTTAGCACAAATGATAAAAATAAATCTTATCAAGAATTAGTCCATGAAATAGCTAGAATTGTTTATGAAGATATTAAAAATACTATATAATTACCACTTCTTCTTCTAAAACAATCCCAAATTCTTCAAAAACTCTTTTTTTAGCAAGCTCTATCAAAAATAAAGCATCATCAAAACTAGCATGTTTTTTATTGATTAAAAAATTTGCATGTTCATTGCTAAACATCGCATCATTTTTGCTAAAACCTTTAAGATTAACTGCTTCTATCAATCTTCCTGCATGATCGTTTTTGGGATTTTTAAAAATAGAGCCAAAGCTAGCACCTTTGGGTTGATTTTTTCTTGCATTTTTTAAAAGCTCATCTTTAACTGGGTCAAATCCATATTTTAAAAAAAACTTCGCGCTAAACATCACTTCTTTAATAGGATTAAACCTATAAGCAAAAGCAATATTTTGTTTTAAAATTTCTTGATTAAAAGTGCAAATACTAATTAAATTTTTGCTAATATCCTCATCTTTTAATCCTGCATTCATTTTTAAAATACCACCCAAAGTCCCTGGGATATTTCTTAAAAACTCAAAGCCTTTTAAGTTATTTTCTTTAGCAAAATGATACATTTTAAAAGATTTCACGCTAGAGCCTATCTCTAAAAACATACCTTTTTCATTTTGCTCTAAAATTTTAATATAATCAAAACTTTTCCCTAAAATTCCTAGTTTTTTGGGTTTTGGAGAGATTAAAAGATTATTTGCCCCACCTATTAAAAAACCATCAAATTCGCAAGGCTCTTCAAGTGTTTGCACTTCAAAGCTCTCACCTATACGCACAGAAGAATACTTAGAAAAATCAATAATCATCTAATAAAGCTTGGAATTTGATTTAAAATATTAGTTGTAAAATCAATCATAGAACTTATCATCCAAGGCATTAAAAATACTATTACCACAACAACAAGTAAAATTTTTGGCACAAAAGAAAGCGTGGCTTCGTTAATTTGCGTTACAGCTTGAAAAATACTTATAATAAGCCCTGCAATAAGCCCTGCTAAAAGCATAGGTAAAGAAAGCATAAGTGTGATTTTAAAAGTTTGTACACCCAAGGCTACTAAAGTACTTTCCATATTTTCTCCTTAAAAATTTAAATTCTATCAAGAATTTCTAAATTCTTCATACTCACTAGGGATAAGATAATCTTTACTTTTTATTAACTTTTCATAAAATCCATGATTATATCCAAGCTCAAAAAGCTTATCTATGGCATTGTATTGTTTATCATTCATATTAATAGAGTTTTTATTTGCATATAAATTTAAATACACATCAAGTTTTTGTGCATCAACGCGTATTAAATTACGCTCTAAAAGCATGGAGGCTAAGATTTTTCTATTATGATCGGCCACTTCTACTGCTTTAATCAAATCTTTTTCAACTGCTATTGCATCACTAAGTGGTAAAGATCTTCTAAGGGCCATACCACCTAAAGGTAAAGGTAAATCATTTTTTGCTAATTCTTGCCAAATATCCCAAAGTTCAGCCTCAACACACAAACTAGAATCAAATTCTAAAATACTCTCATGTATAAGCACTCCCGCATCAACTTCATCTTCTAAAACAGCCTTTTCAATCTCTAAAAAATTCTTATAAATTATTCTAGCTTGTGGATATTTTATGCGAAAGATTAAAGCATTAGTAGTGTGTGCTCCACTTAAAGCAACTTTAAAATTTGGCTTTAATTTTTTATTCTTTTTCTTAATAAGCTTTGGCCCATAACCCTCACCAAAACTCACAGCAGTTTTTAATAAAGCATATTCACTAGCTATTAAAGGATAAAGTGCAAAAGATATCGCACTAACATCGTATATATTTTCCAATGCAAGCTCATTTAAAGTTTGTATATCCAAGGCTGTATTTTCATACTCATAAGCATTTCCAACCCAACCAAATTTAATCGCCATATACATAAAAATATCATCAGCATCAGGAGAGTGTGCTACGCTAATTTTTTTATTCATTTTTTTCCTTAAAAATCTAAAAAAGTATTTTAGCAAAATTCAAAATAAAAACTTATATTAAATTTCTTTTTGATACAATTTTAAACATATTATAAAAGGATTAACAAGCATGGATGATAATAAAAGAAAATCACTTGATGCAGCCTTAAAAAGTCTTGATAAAACCTTTGGAAAAGGTACTATTTTAAGACTTGGCGATAAAGAAGTTGAAAAAATTGATTCTATTCCTACAGGTTCTGTTGGACTTGATTTAGCTTTAGGAATTGGCGGGGTTCCAAAAGGAAGAATTATAGAAATTTATGGACCTGAAAGTTCAGGTAAAACTACACTTACCTTACACATCATAGCAGAATGTCAAAAAAAAGGTGGAGTTTGTGCGTTTATTGATGCTGAACACGCTCTTGATGTAAGATATGCAAAAAATTTAGGCGTTGATACAGAAAATCTTTACATCTCTCAACCAGATTTTGGAGAACAAGCCTTAGAAATCGTTGAAACTATAGCAAGAAGTGGAGCCATTGATCTAATAGTGGTAGATAGCGTTGCTGCACTTACTCCAAAAGCAGAAATCGAAGGTGATATGGGAGATCAACATGTAGGTCTTCAAGCAAGATTAATGAGCCAAGCTTTAAGAAAATTAACCGGAATTGTCCATAAAATGAACACTACTGTAATTTTCATCAATCAAATTCGTATGAAAATAGGCATGATGGGCTATGGCACTCCTGAAACAACTACTGGCGGAAATGCTTTAAAATTTTATGCTTCAGTGCGTTTAGATGTAAGAAAAACAGCCACCTTAAAACAAAATGATGAGCCTATTGGAAACCGCGTTAAAGTAAAAGTGGCTAAAAACAAAGTAGCCCCTCCTTTTAAACAAGCTGAATTTGATGTGATGTTTGGTGAGGGTGTAAGTCGTGAAGGCGAGCTAATAGATTATGGTGTAAAACTTGATATTATTGATAAAAGTGGTGCATGGTTTTCTTACAAGGCTTCTAAACTTGGTCAAGGTAGAGAAAATGCTAAAGCCTTTTTAAAAGAAAATCCAGCTATTGCAGATGAAATTACTCAAGCTATACAAAACTCAATCGGTATAGATAGTATGATTTTGGGCGCAAAAGAAGACGATGAAGGAGAAGAATAATGTTGATTATTGAAGATTTAAGAGCTTTTGAAGTTTTAGATAGCAGAGGCAATCCTACCATTAAAGCTGAAATCATGTTAAGCGATGGTAGTGTGGGTAGTGCTATCGTTCCAAGTGGTGCAAGCACAGGAAAAAAAGAAGCTTTGGAATTAAGAGATAATGATGAGAGATTTGGCGGAAAAGGTGTTTTAAAAGCTATTGAAAACATCAATGGCACCATAGCTGAAAACATTATAGGGCTTGATGCGTTTAATCAAACTCAGCTAGATAATACTCTTTTAGAACTTGATGGGACAAAAAATTATTCCAACCTAGGAGCAAATGCAACTTTAGGAATTTCTATGGCAACAGCACGCGCTGCTGCTAATGCACTAGGCGTACCTTTATATCGTTACTTAGGTGGAGCAAATGCAAGTGTATTACCTGTGCCAATGTGCAATATCATCAATGGCGGTGCGCACGCAAACAATAGCGTAGATTTTCAAGAATTTATGATTATGCCTTTTGGTTTTTCAAGCTTTAAAGAAGGATTGAGATCAGTTTGTGAAATTTATGCAGTATTAAAAAAAGAACTAGCTAATCTAGGTCATTCTACTGCTTTAGGCGATGAGGGTGGTTTTGCACCAAATTTAGCAAACAACACTGAACCACTTGATCTTTTAATGACTTGTATTAAAAAAGCAGGCTATGAAAATAAAATCAAACTAGCGCTAGATGTAGCAAGTAGTGAGCTTTATAAAGATGGTAAATACCATTTAGAGGGTAAAGTTTTCTCAAGTGAAGACTTGATTGCTCGCTATGAAGAATTATGTGCTAAATATCCTATTTTTAGTATTGAAGATGGTTTGGCTGAAGATGATTATGAAGGTTGGATTAAACTCACTCAAAAGCTTGGCAATAAAATTCAACTTGTGGGTGATGATTTGTTTGTAACTAATGAAGATATTTTAAGAGAAGGTATCATGAAAAATATGGCAAATGCTGTATTAATCAAGCCTAATCAAATCGGTACAATCACTCAAACTATGAGAACAGTAAGACTAGCTCATAGAAATAATTACAGATGTATTATGAGTCATAGAAGCGGGGAAAGCGAAGATGCTTTTATAGCTGATTTTGCAGTAGCGCTTAATACAGGACAAATCAAAACAGGAGCTCTAGCAAGAGGTGAAAGAACAGCTAAATATAATCGTTTGTTAGAAATCGAACTTGATAATGATGAGTATTTAGGAGATAAGCTCTGAGTGATTTATTAAAAGAGTATGATGAGCATTCTAAAAAGAAAGAGGCTCGTCATCATCTAATAAAAACTATTGCATTATCATTTGTAGCTATTATTGTTGCTATGTATTTTGGTAATATGTTTTTTGGCAAATCCTCTTTAGATGTTTTATTATCGCTTAAAGAGGAGCAAAAAATTTTAGAGAAAAACATAATAACCTTAAAAGCTAAAAATGCCCAAGCTCAAAAAGAATACTTACAGCTTTTAAGACTTAAAGGAGAAAATTCGCATGAGAATTAAATTTTTTTTACTATTTTTATTATCCTGTGTATTTTTAAATGCAAAAGATAATCCTTTTGACAATAACTCAGAACAACAAAACACCGAGTTTGTAAAACTTAGTCCTTTTCAAAGACAGGATTTTACTTTTAATTCTGATGCAAGAATTTTAAAAAATATTACTATTACTTATATTAATCTTGATGGCTCTGAAGAGCAAACTACTCTAGATATATACAAAAGTATCAATTGGCATGATACTTACTCATTTATAAAAGCCAAAAGTCCAAATGCCACACCTATACTTGATGTATCTGTTACTGTGCCACAAGAACAAGGGGTAAAAAACACTAAAACAGAAGAAAACAATACCACTTTAAACATTGAAACACCAATTTTTAGTGGAAATATTTATAATTTTATTTCTATTAGCTTTTATAACAATAAGATTAATATCAAAACCGAAGATAGAATGCTAAGACATTTATCTATAGGAGATCCAACTAAAATCATTATAGATTTTGCTAAAAAGCAAAATTTCAATACAAAAACTTTACAAGTTAATACTGCTCATGTTAGAAAAGTTGTATTTGGATCACATAAAGGATATTATCGTTTGGTAATTTATCTTGATGGAAAATATAGTTATAAATACTCTCAAGGTGAAAATTTACATACCTTTAACTATCGCTAAGAGTTTTTAAAAACTCTTAAGCAAATCTGTGATCATAAATAATCATTTGAAATCTTTGAGCTATCATTTTAGCTCTTTCTATAACAATACTTCTTAGTTCATCTTCAAAAACTTCTTGCAAACTCTCATCAAACAGATTAAGCCAAACATCAAAAAATTCTCTTGGAAATGAAGGTAATTCATGATGAACTCTCAAAGGAGAACCGCTATAACTTGGATCACCTAAAAACATCCCTGCCCAAAAACTTGCTATTTTTTCTTTGTGTTTTTTCCAACTCTCATCATCTATACCAATTTTTTCATTAAAAATAGGCCCTAAATCCTTGTCTATTCTAACTTTTGCATAAAAAACATCCATAAGTTTTTTTATACCCTCATGATTAATAGTTTCAAATTTCATACTTTTCCTTAAAAAATAATTTTGGCTTATTGTATTAAATTTAGAAATTAAAAATATAAACAAAAGTCAATTTTTAGTATAATCATAAAAAAACAAATTTAAAGAAAAAATATGACTTATACTATTTTACCACCCAATCAATTCTTGGATAATTATATTTTAAATATACAATTACACCAATTAGCAAATATTTCCAAAAATGCTTATAAATTTTGGAAAAATGTTCAGGCAGCACGCTATCAAGGCACAAGAGTGGTATTTTTACATAAAAAAAGTATTTTACAAAAACACCAACATCTTATACAAAAATGTGAAAATCTAAGTGGCTTTGTATTAGCAAGTGCCTTTTGCTCATTTACTACTTTAGCTCCATCACATTTGGTAGAAAAAAACAATTCTCAAATTTATAAAATCTTAGATATAAAAGAAGTTTGTGGGGTTAAATTTGTAAATTTAAAGGCATTTTACGATTTTTTAAATTTAGATTATAGTTATAGTATTTATATCGAAAAATGCCATTTTTTCAGTCCTACTCCTTTGGAAAAACGCATTAAAATCACTGAGAGTATGTGCGTTGGGTATTACTAAGATATTTAAATATCAAAGCACAAACAAGCGAAATTATAGCCATAGCAAACATATAAAATCCTAAAGAAAAACGAGCAATATTTTCTAAATTTCCCAAAGCAATAGTGTGTAAAAATAAAGCAAGTTGCGGAGTAAACCCACCAGCTATTGCATAAGCTATATTATAAGAAAAACTAAGCCCTGAAAATTTAATCTTAGCATCAAATACCTCACTCATCATCAAAGGACAAAAATTCATCACTCCGGTAAAAAAGCAAGCGGTTAAATAATACACACTCACTAAATTAAAATCAGGTGTTTTAGTATAAAGAGCGTTAAAATAAAATAAACAAGTTAAGAAAAATCCTAGCGAAAAAATCATACAAGCTTTTACTATACCTATTTTATCAGCCAAAATTCCACTTAATATACAACCAATTACAAGCAAAACTATACCAAACATTTGTATGTAAGTTTGAAAGCTTGCATCAATATTTAACATTTTTGCCATAAAAGAAGGTATAGTTAAAATCATCACAACAATACAAGCCGTCAAAACCCAAGTTATCAACATAGAAAGTACAACGCCCAGCTTAGCTTTTTTAAATACTTCTTTTAGAGGGAATTTTTCTAAAGCCTTATCTTTTTTCATTTGTTCAAAAACAGGTGTTTCTTGTAAAAATTTACGCAAATAAGCAGAAATAATCCCAAAAATTCCACCCAAGAAAAATGGAATTCTCCAAGCCCACTCATAAAGCTCTTCTTGAGTAAAAAACTTATTCATCATTAAAAATACAAAACTACCAAGTAAAATTCCACCTACCACAGAAGCTGTTAAAATCCCAAGATAAGTGCGTTTTTGACCCTTTGGAGCATGCTCAAATACAAAAACCCAAGCACCAGGCAATTCCCCACCTATAGCTATACCTTGACAAATCCTTACAAATACTAAAAATACTATACATAAATACCCTATACTTTCATAAGTAGGTATAAAAGCAAGCATAAAAGTTGGCACAACCATCAGCAAAATACTAAGCATAAACATTTTCTTACGGCCGAATTTATCGCCAAAATGCGCCATTACTATACCACCAAGTGGTCTAGCTAAATATCCTGCAGCAAAAATCCCATAAGTATTAAACATTTTCCAAAATGGACTTAAATCTTCAGGAAAAAAATTTTTAGAAATATAACTTGCAAAAAATACAAAAATGATAAAATCGTAAAATTCTAAAGTCCCTCCCAAAGAAGAAAGACTCAAAACTTTTATGTCTTTTTTAGTAAGATTTTTACCCACGATTAATCCATCTCATAAGTATCATCATCACTATAATCATCATCGTATTCATAATCATCATCATCATAATTATATGATCTTTGATTATTTGCATAAGTATCATCATCTGCTTCATCATACATTTCATCATCATAATTTTCAAATTCTTCATCATCATAAGCCATTGCAAATCCTTTAAAATTTTTTAGTAGTATTTTAATATAAAAATATACATTTTGGTATAATTTTTCAAACTTTACTTAAGGAAAAATATGAATTTAACGCATTTAGATGAAAAAAATCACCCCAAAATGGTAGATGTAAGTCAAAAAGATATTACCCAAAGAGAAGCTTGTGCAAGCGGTAAAATATACATGAGTAAAGAAGCATTTGAAGCTATCATTGAAAACAAAGCTAAAAAAGGGCCTGTTTTGCAAACTGCCATCACAGCAGCCATAATGGGAGCTAAACAAACTTCAAATCTTATCCCAATGTGTCATCCTTTAATGATCTCAAAAGTACAAACCCATATAGAAGAAAACAAAGAAGAATGCTCTTTTAAACTTTTCGTAACCGTAAAATGCGAAGGAAAAACAGGGGTTGAAATGGAAAGCTTAACAGCTGTTAGCATTGGGCTTTTAACTATTTATGATATGGTTAAAGCTATTGATAAAAGTATGCAAATTACTGATATAGTTTTAGAAAGAAAAGAAGGAGGAAAAAGTGGTAAATATCTGCGATCTTAAAAAAGAACCTATTATAAACTACCCTACTTTTTGGGATTATAAAGTCGTTTTTGAAGCTGAAGTTGATGCTTTAGAAATTTTCACCCAAATACTCAATGAAAGAGAATTTAAATATAAAATCTCAAATACTAGCAAACAAGGAACATATAAAAGTTATCTTTTAAGTGTTTATGTCGATAGTAAAGATGATCGTTTAAATATTTTTAATCAATTAAAAAGTAAAGCGAAATTTGTATTATAAAAAAGGAAAAATATGAAAAATTTAGCCATAATTTTTGAAAATTCTCTCTTAGCTTGTGAAAAAAATGAAATTCCAAACTTAATTAGTGAGCTTGTTTTTAATCTAAGTTATAAAAAAATTAGTTTTGAAAATACTAGCAATGAAGAGCTTTTTGCTATCTTTTCTAAAGTATTAGAAAAACTTGGACTTATAAATGAAGAAAATATTTCCAAAATAATCCAAGGTATTATTAAAGCTAGAGTTGAAGAAGATAAAAAAGCATTTTTTGTTTATATTAACGAATATGGCAAATTAAAAGTAAAAATAGAAGAACAAAAAAACACCATTAAACACAAAATTTGCGATAACTTTTTTGATTTAGAAAAGACTTTAAAAGATTTAAATTTAAATGAATTTAATATAAGTATCAATGATGCAATGCTTTATGATATAGAAATACTAGGCCTTTTAAAAGAAACTGCCGAGAGTGCTTTTATCACAACTTTAGAAAAAGGTGAAAACATAGAACTTACATCTTGTGAAATCGCTAAAAACCTTGTATTTAATGCAATTTGTGAAGGAAGCTTTGAAAAAGAAAGAATTTTAAAAATATCCCAAATAGTTTTAAATGCTGCTTTTGAACTTGCTAACGAATCAAAGGCTTTTGCTTATGATTTATGTATAGGAAGTATTTATGGGACACAAGAAGGAATTTCTTTGGCGATTGAAAAATTTAAATCAAGCTTTGCATATAGCGCTTTAGAACATGATTTAAAAAATAAAGAAAAAGAGCTTATAGACATAGAGCAAGAATTTATCCAAATGCTTAAAAAAATATCATTAGAATTTAATAATCCCGTAAAAGATATACTTAAAGATTTATTAGAAAATAAATTTGACACTTTATTTGCCAAATTTAAACGCTTAATACAAGAAAACAGAGAACAAATTCTTATCAAAATTAATGAAATTAAACAAAATCCAAAAATTGATGATTTTAGCAAGCTAGCACAAAGCAAACTCAATATCTTAGCTAAAGAGTTAAATGAACTCGAAAAACTCGCAAGCCATAAATATAAAAATTTAGATAAAAACAATGCAAAAGAATTGGGAGTGAGATTGTGGGAAAAAGCAAAAAAATTAATTAAAAAAAAAATATTAATTGATAATTAATTTTTAAAAATTAAAATTACAAAAATAAAATACGGAGGAAATTATGTTTAACACTTTGAAAGTTAAATTGTCTTTAATGGCAAATTTTTTCACTGCACTAAGTTTGATTATTTTAGGTGTGTTAAGTTTTTACTTTACCAAAACATACCTTTATGATAATGAGCTAAAAAGGCAAAATGATATTTTACAAGTTGCTCGAACTTCTTTAGAAACATTTCGAAAGCACAATAGTGATTTAATTTTAAATTTGGAAAAAACAATTTTGGAATTTCCATATGAAAAATTAAATTCCGAACAAGCTTTGATAGATAATGTTGGCTCTATTTTAAAATCATATAGAAAAGCTTCTGGAGTTTTATCTGCTTTTATAAGTTTAGATAATGGAGAAAATCTTGTAAGTAATGATACTAGTGATAAAAATAATAAAAATATCGAAATTTATGGACAAAATATCAACTATGATGCTAGAACTAGACCATGGTATATTGGAGCCAAAGAAAATAAAGATATTTTCATCACTTCTCCTTATATTGATAAAGCAACAAATCAATATGTAATAACATATACTAAATCTATATATAAAAATGGTAATTTTGTAGGAATTATTGGGGTTGATATTCCAGTAAAAGAGCTTCAAGAAAATTTTGAAAATATGCCTGGTAATAGCTTTTTATTTGATGAAAATGGAAAGATATTTGTTGCTAAAAACAAACAGTTATTAGATCCATCGGTAGATCATGGACCGGTATTAAATGCACACAAACAAAATGGTGATTATTCTTTCTTTGAATATGGATTAAAAGGAAAAGAAAGGCTAGGTATATGTGCTAAAATATCTTCTTACCTTGTTTGTAGCACCGAAAGTGCCGATGTTATAAATGAGCCTATTTTCAAAACAGCAACAATACAAACAATTGTTGTAAGTATCATGGTTGCCTTAAGTGTTATCATACTCTATTTCATCATCTCTTATTATCTATCCCCTTTACAAGCAATCCAAAAAGGTATCAATTCTTTCTTTGACTTC